>NZ_JAEILC010000100.1:0-69474 GCF_016307435.1 Pseudomonas sp. S4_EA_1b
GGAAATATCTATCAGAATAACCCGACAAGCTCATACAAAAAATAAACAAGGGCTTAGCTAAAAATAAGACAGCAGAAAAAATACACATTGACAATCAAAATAAACCTTCATACGGTTTGAGTGCATCGCCAATCTGCGAATGCAATAACACTGAGGAACTATATATGAATCGTGTAATTATAGAACCTACGCTCATCAATCAGTCAAACGATGCATACCAGACCCTCACTTCTCAATTAAGACAGAGAAAATCTCGTTAGATTAAACAAAATCAAGAAACGCGAAGGGTTTCGCCCTATAGCACCGATATGTTTAGAAGAATGTATGGCTGAATACTTCTATCCCCCTGACCCCTCACCCTTCATGCTGGAATTTCGCAAAGTTATCTCAGCTAGCATACCGGCGGTGACACACGTCGATAACTCAGCGCGTCCGCAATCAGTCAATAAATTACAGAATATTCGTATGCACCAATTACTCAGCACCTATCATGCCGTATCAGGAGTCGGCGTACTTTGCAACACCTCTTTAAATTTCAACGGATGCGGCTTTATAAATAGACTAAGCGACTTGTATCGATTCGCCAGTGAAAATGAACTGGATGGCTTCGTATTTGAAGATAAGCTTTTTCTGCATCCAGACCGTCATAATGAAAACGTCAAGTAAACTTATTTGCGTGCAAGCGCTATCCAGTTTCTCACTGTGGCTCGATATTTTTTTAATCTTCACGGTTCCCGTTTATCTATGGCATGCCTCTCCTTCTTCGATAGCGTTCCTGGCTTTTTGCCTGGGTGCGCCTATGTTGTTTCTAGGTCCGATTATAGGATCGCTGATAGATCGATATGATGTAAGGAAAACACTAGTATCCGGCGCTTCACTCCGCATACTGTCTACTTTAGGGCTGGCAGTGTCTCCAGACCTTAAAAGCTTTTTGCTTTTCGTCATATTCAAAGGCATGTCAACCTTATTTTACCTTCCGTCAATAACCATTCTTGTTCGGCAATTGATACATGCTGATGAGCACAAATCTTTTTTCAGTCACGTAAGTTTATTTGATCAATCGTCAAAAATTCTTGCACCGTTACTTGCAGGCGTGTTAACGGCAGTATTGTCGCCTAAAGATTTATTCTTTTTCTCAGCTACCGCAGTTTTATTAACCTTTCCACTCCTGAGGTCTATTTGCCTATCACTCCGAACGCAAATTAAGGCAAGCTCCATCAAAGCCTTACCACTTTATCTCGATATAATAAGAGGACTATCTATATTCAACGCCTTACCTTTTCAACTACGCATAGGCTTTTTGTACTCCCTGCTTACATCGCTGGCTTTAGGTATTTATGACCCACATTTGGCGTCTTTTCTGGCCTATGAAGGTTTACATCCAGTCAATTTTTCAATAATCGTATCAGCGACGGCCGGAGGTGCAATAAGTGCCGCATTGATGATGAAATTTAAATTGAGAAACTTCGATGAAATTCTTCTTCGGTCAGGCGCATTACTTATTTTCTCTACAGCATTAACCCTGACCGCAATTTTAGTATTTTTCCAAACACCGGGGAGAGCCTACTTCTATCCAATGGTTTGGTTTTTGAATGGCTTCGGCCATGAGACACTCATAATATCTTCAAATATAATTCTTCAGCAATTATGTCCTACAGAAAATATTGGAAGAATATCCCTATCATTTAGAAGCATTCAAATACTTTGCGTGATAACGGGCCCCTCTTTAGGAACAATGCTAATAATCGCGGGTGGTCGCCCAGCACCTTTTATTGTGGCAGCAGGCATGGCATTTCTAACTGCGTCGGCGTCCGTTATGGTCTATTTATACTTGCAAAAAAAACAAGCGCACACACCTGTCAGCTAGTGCAGAATCAAAAAGTTCATTCCGTGAATCTCCTGTCTTGCGAACCCACCTAGCCAAATCTCAACAAGAAAAAGCCCGCATCGCTGCGGGCTTCTTTTTAAACGCCTGAGGCTTAGTTCACCTTAGCGTTCAACTCACCTTTCAAGTAACGCTGGTACATGGCTTCCAACGAGATCGGCTTGATCTTCGACGCATTGCCCGCAGTACCAAATGCTTCGTAACGAGCGATACACACATCACGCATCGCGGTGACGGTGGCGCCGAAGAATTTGCGCGGGTCGAATTCGCTCGGGTTGGTGGCCATCAGGCGACGCATTGCGCCGGTGGAGGCCAGGCGCAGGTCGGTGTCGATGTTGACTTTGCGCACGCCGTACTTGATGCCTTCGACGATTTCTTCAACCGGTACGCCGTAGGTTTCTTTGATGTCGCCGCCGTACTGGTTGATGATCGCCAGCCACTCCTGCGGTACCGAGGAAGAACCGTGCATCACCAGATGGGTGTTAGGGATGCGCTTGTGGATTTCCTTGATACGGTCGATGGCCAGTACGTCGCCGGTCGGCGGCTTGGTGAACTTGTAGGCGCCGTGGCTGGTGCCGATGGCGATGGCCAGAGCGTCGACCTGAGTCTTTTTCACGAAGTCAGCGGCTTCTTCCGGGTCGGTCAGCATTTGGCTGTGATCCAGCACGCCTTCGGCGCCGATGCCGTCTTCTTCACCAGCCATGCCGGTTTCCAGGGAACCCAGGCAGCCCAGCTCGCCTTCCACCGAAACACCGCAAGCGTGGGCCATGGCCACGGTTTGCTGGGTAACGCGGACGTTGTATTCGTAGTCGGTTGGGGTCTTGCCGTCTTCGCCGAGGGAGCCGTCCATCATGACCGAGCTGAAGCCCAGTTGGATGGAGCGCTGGCACACGTCAGGGCTGGTGCCGTGGTCCTGGTGCATGCACACCGGGATGTGCGGGAATTCTTCGATCGCGGCCAGGATCAGGTGACGCAGGAACGGCGCGCCGGCGTATTTGCGGGCACCGGCCGAAGCCTGGACGATCACTGGGGAGTCGGTCTTGTCAGCGGCTTCCATGATGGCGCGCATCTGCTCAAGGTTGTTGACGTTAAAGGCTGGGACGCCGTAGCCGAACTCGGCTGCGTGGTCCAGCATTTGACGCATGCTGATAAGTGCCATTGTGTTGTCTCTCCCGGTCGAGGGTCGTTAATCGTGCAAGCCTGCCGTAGCGGCGGCTGCTATTCAAGTTATTGCAGGCCAGGCGTTATGGGCCTGGCCTGCTGAATCGTTATTGCAAGTGTGGGAGGGGGCTTGCCCCCGATGACAGTGGATCAGCCAGCACATGGGTGTGCTGAAAAACCGCTATCGGGGGCAAGCCCCCTCCCACATTTTGATCTCATCAAATTTGAAATCTTATTGGGCCTTGCAGCCACGCCCGATCAAATCGTCGGTGGCGACCCAGTAAACCAGGCCTTCCTCACCTTTGGTGTGAAACGCCAGTTGGTCGTTGCTGTACAGCACGCCCGAGGCGGCAACCTCCTGTTTAAGGCGGTAGACCTGGTCGGAACCGCCGAGGCGCACATCCACCTCGCTGCGGGCCGCATTGGCAAAGCGCCAGTTGACCTCGGCCTTGCTGTCGCAGGTCCAGGTGGTCCACTTATCGGCAGGGTCTGCCTTATTGAACATGTTGATGCTGCTGCAACCGGCCAACAGAGCCAGTGCCGCCAGGGCGAAAACGCCTTTCATTGCCAATCCTCGAACGGCGACCCAAAGGCCGCCACTGCTGTCGGTTAGTTGATCAGACCCGTCAAGGGCAACCCTGTTCCTGACCGTTGGGCGCGGAGTCGTATTTCTCCAGCCGTTCATTGCCGATGCGCTTGTTGATCACCGGCATGGTTTCGGCCTGCCAGTCAGCCTGGTAGCAGCTCTGTTTCTGCTGCGCCGCAGGCTGTTCGGGCGTCGACGCCGCAGTGGGCGCGCTGCCGCAGCCGGCCAGCAGGCCCGCCGCGAACACCAGTGCCAATGACTTGATCATAGGAATGCTCCTTTTCCGGATCACGAGCCTTAGCCCTTGGCTCGGGTTTCCAGCACTTCAACGGCAGGCAGCACTTTGCCTTCGACGAATTCGAGGAATGCGCCACCACCGGTAGAAATGTAGGAGATTTGGTCAGCCACGCCATATCTATCGATGGCCGCCAGGGTGTCGCCGCCACCGGCAATAGAGAATGCCGAGCTGTCGGCGATGGCCTTGGCCAGCACCTTGGTGCCGTTGCCGAACTGGTCGAACTCGAACACGCCGACCGGACCGTTCCACAGAATGGTCTTGGAGGCCTTCAACAACTCAGCGAAGTTAGCCGCGGTTTGCGGGCCGATATCCAGAATCATGTCATCGGCGGCTACGTCAGCGATCAGCTTGACGGTAGCTTCGGCGCTTTCGGCGAATTCCTTGGCCACGACCACATCCACCGGCAACGGCACGCTGACTTTGGCGGCGATGGCGCGGGCGGTGTCGAGCAGATCCGGCTCGTACAGGGACTTGCCCACCGGGTGGCCAGCTGCGGCCAGGAAAGTGTTGGCAATGCCGCCGCCGACGATCAACTGATTGCAGATCTGGCTGAGGCTGTTAAGTACGTCCAACTTGGTGGACACCTTGGAGCCCGCCACGATGGCGGCCATCGGCTGTGCCGGCGCTCCCAGGGCCTTGCCCAGGGCTTCCAGCTCAGCGGCCAACAGAGGGCCGGCAGCCGCAACCTTGGCGAACTTGGCCACGCCGTGGGTCGAACCTTCGGCACGGTGAGCGGTGCCGAAGGCGTCCATGACGAACACATCGCACAGCGCAGCATATTGCTGGGCCAGTTCGTCGCTGTTCTTTTTCTCGCCTTTGTTGAAGCGCACGTTTTCGAACAGCACGATATCGCCGGCCTTCACGTCAACGCCGCCCAGGTAGTCAGCCACCAGCGGCACTTCACGGCCCAGGGCCTTGCTCAGGTAATCGGCTACCGGCTTGAGGCTGTTTTCGGCGGAGAACTCACCTTCGGTCGGACGACCCAGGTGGGAGCAGACCATCACGGCCGCACCTTTTTCCAGGGCCAGCTTGATGGTCGGCAGCGAGGCCAGGATTCGCGCATCGCTGGTGACAACACCGTCCTTGACTGGGACGTTGAGGTCTTCGCGAATCAGTACGCGCTTACCTTGCAGATCGAGGTCGGTCATCTTCAACACGGTCATGGGTCGCAGTTCCTGAATTACTGTTGAGGTTGTTTAGAGGCGATGTGCAGATAATGTTCCGCAACATCCAGCATTCGGTTGGCAAAACCCCATTCGTTATCGAACCAGGCCAGGATGTTCACCAGCCTGGGGCCGGAAACGCGGGTCTGGCTGGCATCGACAATCGCCGAATGCGGGTCATGGTTGAAATCGCAACTGGCGTGGGGCAACTCGGTGTAGGCCAGTAAACCTTTGAGCGGACCGCCGGTGGCGGCGTCGCGCAGGATCCGGTTGACCTCCACGGCATCGGTGTCGCTGACGGTTTGCATGGTGATATCCAGGCAGGACACGTTCACCGTCGGCACACGTACGGCTTTGGCCTGGATTCGCCCGGCAAGTTCCGGCAGCAAGCGTTCGATGCCGCGCGCCAGGCCGGTAGACACCGGAATCACTGACTGAAACGCCGACCGCGTGCGGCGCAGGTCTTCGTGGTGGTAAGCGTCGATCACCGGCTGGTCGTTCATGGCCGAGTGGATCGTGGTGATCGACACATAATCCAGGCCGATCGCCTGATCCAGCAGGCGCAACAACGGCACGCTGCAGTTGGTGGTACAGGACGCATTGGACACCAACCGCTCATCGCCAGTCAGGCAATCCTGGTTGATGCCATAGACGATGGTGGCGTCGACATCCGCCTCGCTGGCCATCGGCTGGGAAAACAGCACACGCGGCGCGCCGGCGTCGAGAAACCGCTGGCCATCGGCGCGGGTGTTGTAGGCACCGGAGCATTCCAACACCAGGTCGACGTCCAGCGCCGCCCAGTCGATGCCCTCGGGGGTGGCACTGCGCAGGACTTTCACGCAGTTGCCATTGATATGCAGACAATCGCCGTCGACCCGCACTTCGCCGGGGAATCGGCCATGGGTGGAGTCAAAGCGTGTCAGGTATTCGATGCTGGCCATGTCGGCCAAATCGTTGATGGCAACAATCTCGAACCCGGCTGCCGCCCCTCGCTCGAACAGAGCACGCAAGACGCAACGACCAATGCGGCCGTAGCCGTTGAGTGCAACTTTGTAGGGACGCGTTTGGGGCATGGGGCTCTCGATCAATAGTTCGCTCAGTGTTGAATGTTCCGACGCCATCGCGGGCAAGCCCGCTCCCACCTTCAGATCGCGATCCAATGTAGGAGCGGGCTTGCCCGCGATAGCGCCAGTACAGACAACGCAGACTGACTTAGTCTTCCAGCAGCTCTTCAGCCTGACCCAGGATGTTTTCCAGGGTGAAGCCAAACTCTTCGAACAAGGCTGGCGCCGGCGCCGACTCACCGTAGGTGGTCATGCCGATCACGCGGCCTTCCAGGCCCACGTACTTGTACCAGTAGTCGGCGTGTGCCGCCTCGATGGCGATACGCGCACTGACCTGCAACGGCAGCACCGATTGCTTGTAGCCGGCGTCCTGTGCTTCGAACACGCTGGTGCACGGCATGGATACAACGCGCACGTTACGGCCCTGCTCAGTCAGCTTGTCGTACGCCTGAACGGTCAAGCCCACTTCGGAACCGGTGGAGATCAGGATCAGCTCCGGCTCGCCCACGCAGTCCTTGAGCACGTAACCGCCGCGGCTGATGTCGGCGATCTGCGCGTCGGTGCGCGCCTGATGCTGCAGGTTCTGACGGGAGAAGATCAGCGCCGTAGGGCCGTCCTTACGCTCGATGGCGTGCTTCCAGGCCACGGCGGATTCCACCGCGTCGGCTGGGCGCCAGCAATCCAGGTTCGGCGTTGTACGCAGGCTGGTCAATTGTTCGACCGGCTGGTGCGTCGGGCCGTCTTCGCCCAGACCGATGGAGTCGTGGGTGTACACATGGATCACGCGCTTCTTCATCAGCGCGGCCATGCGCACGGCGTTGCGGGCGTATTCCATGAACATCAGGAAGGTTGCGCCGTAAGGCACCAGACCACCGTGCAAGGACACGCCGTTCATGATGGCGCTCATGCCGAACTCGCGCACGCCGTAGTACATGTAGTTGCCGCTGGCATCTTCGGCCGTGACACCTTTGCAGCCTTTCCACAGGGTCAGGTTGGAGCCGGCCAGGTCGGCCGAGCCGCCGAGGAACTCAGGCAGCAACGGGCCAAAGGCGTTCAGGGTGTTCTGGCTGGCTTTACGGCTGGCGATGGTCTCGCCCTTGGCAGCGACTTCGGCGATGTAGGCAGATGCCTTTTCCGAGAAGTCAGCAGGCAGATCACCGGCCAGGCGGCGGACCAGCTCGTTGGCCAGCTCCGGGAATTCGGCGGAGTAGGCAGCGAAGCGCTGGTCCCACTCGGCTTCGGTGGCCAGGCCTTTTTCCTTGGCATCCCATTCGGCGTAGATGTCAGCCGGGATTTCGAACGGGCCGTGGTTCCACTTCAGCGCTTCGCGGGTCAGGGCGATTTCCGCGTCACCCAGTGGAGCGCCGTGGCAGTCTTCCTTGCCTTGCTTGTTCGGCGAGCCGAAACCGATGGTGGTCTTGCAGCAGATCAGGGTCGGCTGCGCGCTCTTGCGGGCGGTGTCGATCGCGGTTTTGATCTCTTCCGGATCGTGACCGTCGACGTTGCGGATCACCTGCCAGTTGTAGGCTTCGAAACGCTTCGGGGTGTCATCGGTGAACCAGCCTTCGACTTCGCCGTCGATGGAGATGCCGTTGTCATCGTAGAAGGCGATCAGCTTGCCCAGGCCCAGGGTGCCGGCCAGGGATGCGACTTCGTGGGAAATGCCTTCCATCATGCAGCCATCACCCAGGAACACATAGGTGTGGTGATCGACGATGTCGTGTCCAGGGCGGTTGAACTGCGCGCCCAGCACTTTTTCAGCCAGGGCGAAACCCACGGCGTTGGCCAGGCCTTGGCCCAGCGGCCCGGTGGTGGTCTCGACGCCTGGGGTGTAGCCGAATTCCGGGTGGCCCGGCGTGCGGCTGTGCAGCTGGCGGAAGCTCTTGAGGTCGTCGATGGTGACGTCGTAGCCGGTCAGGTGCAGCAGCGAATAGATCAGCATCGAGCCATGGCCGTTGGACAGCACGAAGCGGTCACGGTCGGCGAACGATGGGTTACTCGGGTTGTGTTTCAGGTAGTCACGCCAAAGCACTTCGGCGATATCCGCCATGCCCATCGGGGCACCGGGATGGCCGCTGTTGGCTTTTTGCACGGCATCCATGCTGAGGGCACGAATGGCGTTGGCACGCTCACGACGGCTGGGCATCGCTGTTCTCCTGCGGATATAGAAAGAAACGGAAAAAAGGACCGGCATTTTCCCTCAGCCACCGCCTGCGGGCAATGACAGATAATCACTTGAGGCGGTTTTTCCTGTGGTTTGCGCGGCAATCGTCTGCGGAAACCTTTCACGTGTTCGTCTAAAGGTTATAGCGACTGCTTATAACCGCCACTTATCGATCAATATCAAAACTTTTTGATATTGACCTTGCGAGCGCCCTGCCCCACCACTAGACTGCTGGCCTTATGAACCTATCTGTGCCCTCCCTGCGTCCCGACGATGGTGAAGAGCTGGCCGCTTTGTGCAAAGCCGCCGGCGACCCCTTGCGCCTGAATGTTTTACGGGCCCTGACCAACGATTCTTTCGGGGTGCTGGAGCTGGCGCAGATTTTCGCCATCGGCCAATCGGGCATGAGCCATCACTTAAAGGTGCTGTCCCAAGCCGAATTGGTCGCCACCCGCCGCGAAGGCAATGCGATTTTTTACCGCCGCGCCCTGCCCCACACCGACCTGCTCGGCGGCAAGCTGCACGCCGCCCTGCTGGAGGAAGTGGACAACCTGAGCCTGCCGAACGATGTCCAGGCACGTATCGGCCAGGTCCACGGGCAACGTGCCGCGGCCAGTCAGGACTTTTTCGCACGGGTCGCCGAGAAGTTTCGCGCCCAGCAGGATTTGATTGCCGGTTTACCGCAGTACCGCGACAGCGTGCTGGCGTTGTTGGACAAGCTGAGCTTCAGTGAAGAGGCCACGGCGCTGGAGGTCGGCCCCGGCGACGGCGGTTTTCTGCCGGAGCTGGCACGCCGCTTTCAGCAAGTCACGGCGCTGGACAACAGCCCGGCGATGCTGGAGCTGGCGCGCCAGCTCTGCGAGCGAGAAGCCTTGGGCAACGTCAACCTGCAGTTGGCCGACGCCTTGAAAGACAGCAGCCTGCGGGCCGACTGCGTGGTGCTGAACATGGTCTTGCACCATTTCGCCGCCCCCGCCGACGCCCTCAAGCAAATGGCCGGATTACTGCACCCCGGCGGCAGCCTGCTGGTGACGGATTTATGCAGCCACAACCAGAGTTGGGCCAGGGAGGCCTGCGGTGATCTCTGGTTGGGTTTTGAACAGGACGATCTGGCCCGTTGGGCCACCGCTGCGGGACTCGTTCCCGGGGAAAGCCTCTATGTAGGTTTACGTAATGGTTTCCAGATCCAGGTCCGCCACTTTCAGCGACCGGCTGGCGACACTCACCATCGGTAAATATCAGGAAAACATCGAGATGAGCGAATACTCCCTTTTCACCTCCGAGTCCGTGTCTGAAGGGCATCCGGACAAAATCGCCGACCAGATTTCTGATGCGGTGCTGGACGCCATCATCGCTGAAGACAAGTTCGCCCGCGTGGCGTGCGAGACCCTGGTGAAAACCGGTGTAGCGATCATCGCCGGCGAAGTGACCACCTCCGCCTGGGTCGACCTGGAGCAACTGGTCCGCGACGTGATCACCGACATCGGATACAACAGCTCCGACGTCGGCTTCGACGGCGCCACCTGCGGCGTGATGAACATCATTGGCAAGCAGTCGCCCGACATCAACCAGGGTGTCGACCGCGCCAAACCGGAAGACCAAGGCGCAGGCGACCAGGGCCTGATGTTCGGCTACGCCAGCAACGAAACCGACGTGCTGATGCCGGCCCCGATCACCTTCTCCCACCAGTTGGTCAAGCGCCAGGCCGAAGCCCGTAAATCCGGCCTGCTGCCGTGGCTGCGTCCGGACGCCAAGTCCCAGGTAACCTGCCGTTACGAAGGCGGCAAAGTCGTCGGCATCGACGCGGTGGTGCTGTCGACTCAGCACAACCCGGATGTGTCCTACGCCGACCTGCGCGAAGGCGTGATGGAACTGATCGTCAAGCATGTACTGCCGGCCGAACTGCTGAGCAAGGACACCCAGTTCCACATCAATCCGACTGGCCAGTTCATCATCGGCGGCCCAGTGGGCGACTGCGGCCTGACCGGTCGCAAGATCATCGTCGACAGCTACG
This sequence comes from Pseudomonas sp. S4_EA_1b, assembly GCF_016307435.1. Classification (NCBI taxonomy): domain Bacteria; kingdom Pseudomonadati; phylum Pseudomonadota; class Gammaproteobacteria; order Pseudomonadales; family Pseudomonadaceae; genus Pseudomonas; species Pseudomonas sp. S4_EA_1b. The sequence goes on from NZ_JAEILC010000100.1 coordinate 10,336, forward strand.
GCGGCATGGCCCGCCACGGCGGTGGTGCGTTCTCCGGCAAAGACCCGTCCAAGGTGGACCGTTCGGCCGCCTACGCCGGTCGTTACGTGGCCAAGAATATCGTGGCCGCCGGCCTCGCCGAACGTTGCGAAATTCAGGTTTCCTACGCTATCGGCGTGGCTCAGCCTACGTCGATCTCGCTGAACACCTTCGGCACCGGCAAGATCAGCGATGACAAGATCGTCAAACTGGTGCGTGAAGTCTTCGACCTGCGCCCCTACGCAATCACCACCATGCTCGACCTGCTGCACCCGATGTACCAGGAGACCGCAGCCTACGGCCACTTCGGTCGTACGCCTGAGCAGAAGACTGTCGGCGACGACACCTTCACCACCTTCACCTGGGAAAAAACCGACCGCGCCAACGACCTGCGTACCGCCGCCGGCCTGTAACAGTCGCGCTACTCAAACAGCCCTGCCCGGTCCACCCGGCAGGGCTTTTTATTGCCCGATGAATCGGGCGGGCGTTCACATTTTTTGGCTCCCAACCTTGCAGGCAAAATAATGGCTCTCTAGAATCCGCGCCCTCTCGGGCACCCACCCTATTTGGATATTGCCTTGCGCCAGTCCGGGATTACCCGGCGCGGCAATCGAACATTGAGGTTTTTCATGCGCATCTCCACGCTCGCCCCCGCCGCCCTTCTGCTCAGCTTGTTCGCCTTGCCGGCCCACACCGCCGATCTGAGCGCACTGAGCAGCGTCCTGGGCGCACATACAGGTGGCGGCAATGCCGGCGACTGCCAGAAGCAAGCCAACGACCTGCAGGCCAAGATCGATGCGGCCAACGCCCAGAACGACGTGTTGAAAGTGCGTGCGTTTGAAGCCGCGCTGGAACAGGTCAACAAAGGTTGCAACAAATTGGCTGAGTCCCAGGCCAAGGCCGACGCCAAGCAGCAAAACCAGGCGGCCAAAGCGGATAAGAACGACGCTGTGAAAGCGCTGGGCGGTCTGTTCAAGTAAACAGAAACACCCGGTAAAAAGCCCCGCACTGTCGGGGCTTTTTTGTGGGCAAACGGATCATTTAGGCTGGGCGCCCCTTCCGAGCAAGGATGCTCACGATGCGTTTTTTGATTGCTCTTTTACTCAGCGCGTTAACCTTTGGGGCCTTGGCCGAGAGCTGCCCCGACGAAGCCCGTCATCAGGTCGATGCCCTGGCCGAACAAGTACGCGTGTGGGACGACCGTTACCACCGCCTCGGCCAATCTCCCGTCAGCGACGAGCTCTACGATCAAGCCCGCCAACGTCTGGCTCATTGGCGCCAATGCTTTCCTTCCCCCACTGCTCCACCTGACCGGCCGCTGGCCAGTTCACGAGGCACCTTGCGCCACCCGGTCGCCCACACCGGCCTGGAAAAACTCTTGGACGAACAAGCAGTCGTGGCCTGGCTGGCGACGCGGCAGGACGTGTGGGTTCAACCCAAGGTAGATGGCGTCGCGGTGACCCTGGTTTATCGCAAAGGTCGGCTGGCGCAGGTGATCAGCCGTGGCGATGGAGTGCTTGGCCAGGACTGGTCGGCGTCTGCGCGCAAGATTCCCGGAATTGTCCAACAGTTGCCAGACCCCATCGACCTGGTGTTGCAAGGCGAACTCTATTGGCGACTGGACGCCCATGTGCAATCGCTACAGGGCGGGCTCAATGCTCGCAGCAAAGTGGCCGGGCTGATGAACCGCCGCCAGTTGAGCGACGCCGACGCCGCAGGTATTGGCCTGTTCGTCTGGGCCTGGCCCGATACCCCTTCTGGGTTCAGCGAGCGTCTGGCGACCCTGGCGCGCTGGGGCTTCACGGACAGCCAGCGCTACAGTCACCCCGTTCAAAGCCTGGACGAAGCCGCGCACTGGCGCACCTATTGGTACAACCATGCGCTGCCCTTTGCCAGTGATGGGGTCGTGTTGCACCAGGCGTCGCGCGCACCCGCCGAACGCTGGCAGGTCAGCACGCCATACTGGGCCGTAGCCTGGAAATATCCGGCCACCAAGGCGCTGGCCCTGGTGCGCCAGGTGCGGTTCAAGATCGGTCGCACCGGGCGGATCACTCCCCTCCTGGAGCTGGAACCGGTGCGGCTGGACGACCGGCAGATCAAACGGGTCAGCGCTGGCTCCTTGAAGCGCTGGCAAACCTTGGATATTCGCCCCGGCGACCAAGTGTCCATCACCGTCGCGGGCCAGATCATTCCACGGTTGGACCAGGTCATCCTGCGCAACCCCAACCGAGTCGCCTTGGCCGTCCCCGATCCAAAGGACTTTCACGCTTTGAGTTGCTGGCAACTGGACCCCGGCTGCGAAGAGCAATTGCTCGCGCGCCTGACCTGGCTTAGCGGCAACCAGGGCCTGGCGCTACCTCATATGGGCCGCGAGACCTGGAACGTATTGATCCAGGCCGGTCTAATCGCAGGCTTTCTCGATTGGTTAACCCTGGATGCGGCGCAGCTTGCTAACATTGAGGGCTTTGGTGAGCAAAGCCGCACGCGGGTGCTCGACAGCCTCCACCGCGCTCGACAACGGCCCTTTGCGCAATGGCTCAAAGCCTTGGGCGTCCCGCCTGTGGCACGCAACAACCTCAAGGGTGACTGGCACACGCTGGTCGCCCGCGACACCCAAGCCTGGATGGCCGAAGATGGCATCGGGCCGGGTCGAGCGGCGCAATTGAGCGCTTTTTTTCACGACCCGCAGGTGCGGGTCTTGGCGGAAACACTACATGCGGCCGGGATAGACGGGTTCTGAACCGGCCAGACACCGCTTTAACAGTCGGCAGAATTCACCCTGCCATTTGCGATCCAGGAGTTCCCTATGAAATGTTTAGCCCCGCTTGCCTTATCGATTGTCGCAAGCCTGATGACCACTCCGTTGCTGGCGGCCGATGATGCAGAACCCCTCACCGGCTGCGCCGCCAAGCGCCAGGCCATCAGCACCCAAATCGAGCAAGCCAAGGCCCACGGCAACAGCGAACAGCAAGCCGGCCTGGAAAAAGCCCTGAGCGAAGTCACCGCCCATTGCAACGACGCCACCCTGAAAAAAGAGCGGGAGAACAAGGTGCTCGACGCCAAGCATGAAGTCAGCCGTCGTCAGGCCGACCTCGACAAGGCCATGAAAAAGGGTGACCCAGATAAGATCAACAAGCGCAAAGACAAGCTGGCCGAGTCACGCAAAGAGTTGCAGAACGCAGTGGAAGAACTCGACCAGTAACACCGATCAATGGTCCCGGAACTGTTTATGGCAGGCACTGCAGGCATCTTCGACTTTCTGCACCGCAGGCCCGAGGTTATTGGCCTTGTAAGGCTGAACCTGGCTGGCGATCACCAATTCACCGGTGGCCGCTTCCAGGTCGCGCGCCAGTTGCTGGAACTGCGCCTGCTTTTGCCACACGTCGTCTTTGGCGCTGGTGTGATCTTCTTCACGCACGCTCGGAAAGTGCTGCCACGGCTCGTGGGCCAACGTATCGAGTTTGGCCGCGCCTTCGGCGAACTTCGCGCCGTCGAACGGAATACGCCCACGCAACATGCCGCCCAGGTCTTCGCTGGTCTTGAGCATCTGTTTGAAGATCGCCTTGCGCTGACCCAGAGGCGAATTCGGATCCACTCCGCCGCAGGCGGACAAAGTCAGGCAGGCCAGCAATACAACGGTCAGTCTTTTAAAAGTCATGATGGCTTCAAGGTCACGGGAAACGGCGGCCAGTATCCTCGCCCCGTCCGCAAAGACCAATAGCCCTATTAATAATAAGGGTTGCCCAGCGCCGCTTCGGCGTGGGTGATCGCTTCAGGAATTGCTTGGATGACTATCACATTGAAACCCTGGAGCCGCCGTCTGGCGTGGGCTCTACCTCTCATCGCGCTGCTGGCCGGCTGCGACGCTGGCAAGGACACAGGCAAAGAAGTCGGCAAAGATGAAACCGTCAAACCTCACGCCGTCGCCACCTACGTGAATACTCCGTGGGAAGCCTTGCCGGTGGTGTCCGACAACGACTTAATGGCCGGTTTCGAAGCCTGGCGTAGCGCCTGCCAACGCCTCAAGGCCGACCCGGTCTGGGGCGCGACCTGCGCCGCAGCGGCTACGGTCCCGGCCGATGCGCCAGCAGTGCGCGGTTTTCTCAAGGAGCGCCTGGACGTTTTCGGCCTGCGCTCGGCGGACAACACTCCCAACGGCTTGATCACCGGCTATTACGAGCCGGTCTACCCCGGCAGCCTGACCAAGACCGCCACTGCTCACGTGCCGGTCTACGGGGTGCCGGATGATCTGATCATCGTCAATCTGGAGAGCATTTACCCCGAACTCAAAGGCAAGCGCCTGCGTGGTCGCCTGGAAGGCCGCGTGCTCAAACCGTATGACGATGCCAGTGTGATCAACGGCCAGGGCTCCAGCGCCAAGCCGATCGCCTGGCTCACCGACCCGATGGACCTGCAATTCCTGCAGATCCAGGGTTCGGGGCGCATCCAACTCAAAGGCGGGCGCCAATTGCGCGTGGGTTACGGCGACCAGAACGGCTACCCCTACCGCCCTATCGGCCGCTGGCTGGTGGAACAGGGTGAACTGAAGAAGGAAGAGGTCAGCATGGGTGCCATCAGCGCCTGGGCCAAGGCTCACCCGCAACGCATTCCGGAACTGTTGGCAAGCAACCCCAGCTATGTGTTCTTCAGCGCCCGCCCCGACAGCAACGAAGGCCCACGGGGCTCGCTGAATGTGCCGCTGACCGCCGGCTACAGCGTGGCGGTGGATCGTAAGGTGATTCCGTTGGGCAGCCTGTTGTGGCTGTCGACCACCAAGCCAGACGGTTCGCCGATTGCTCGCCCCGTCGCCGCCCAGGACACCGGTGGCGCCATCACTGGCGAAGTGCGTGCGGACCTGTTTTGGGGCACTGGCGATGCGGCGGGTGAGTTAGCGGGGAATATGAAACAGCAGGGCCAGATCTGGATGCTATGGCCCAAGGGCGCAACGTTGCCACAAGTGCCGGACGCGCCCACAGGCACCTGACCAACGCTGAAAGCCCAATGAGGGAGGGAACACACCTCTCCCACATTGGGCAGCGGCGCCGCGCCTCAGATCGAGACGAAGAAGAAACTCGCGATCAACGCCATCCCCACCGCCCACACCAGCGAACGCAGGATCGCCCAGTCCGCCAGGTAGCAAATGATGTACAGCAGACGGCTGGTGATAAACAGCACCGCCAGCACGTTGATGGTCACCAATTCGGCCGTACCCGCCAGATGGGCGATAATCACCGCCGCCGCGAATGCCGGGGTGACCTCAAAACCGTTGAGCTGCGCGCTGTGGGCACGCTTGGCCACACCGTCCAGGCCCTCCAGAAAAGCCCGCGGGTCGTGGTTGTGGCGCAACCCGAATTTGCCCCCACTGAACTTGGCCACCCCCGTGCACAAGTACGGGAGAAAAATGGCGATCAACACACACCAGAAAGCGACTGTCATGACTTATTCCTTTTGTCGTTTTATGCAGCGATTAGAGTTCTAGCACTACATACGCAAAACCGCACGTATCCGCTATGAGCCGCGCGACACCGAAAGGTTCTACCGCACTTTCGCCCAAGACCTTGCAACCTCACACCGCCACTGCGGCCCCCCCCATTCCCCCCCAGCGTCCAAGCACCCCGGATGCTTGAACTTGTCGCCGCCTTTATTTACCTCACAACCCTGCTCACCTATGTGGGCTTCCGCTTTATCGGCCTGCCGCCCACCATCGGCGTGATGCCGAACCTCAGTGAAGTGACGGGGATCTACGTCGCTACATCACACGTTTGCCTGAGGGCGCGCTGCAATTGCGCAGGTATTCAAGCAAGTGCCGCATCGCCAGTGGGCGGCGCGGCGTCGAGCTATGCATGATGACCAGATCCCGCGCATAGCGTGGCGCGTCGTCGACCGGCAAGACACACAGGCCATTGCCAGACATCCCTGCCCACTGCGGTACCAGTGATACCCCCATGCCTTGGGCAACCAACATGACGATGGTTTCCAAGGCATCCAGCTCACACAACACCTGCGGGTCAAAGGACTGTTCATCGAGGAAGCGCTGTGCAATCTGCCCACCCCACGAACGAGCGTCGTACCGAATGAATGAACGCTCGCGCAGCAATGCTTCTAACGTTTGCGTGCCCCACTCAGCCGGAGCAATCAGGATCAAAGGCTCAGCCCGCAATAAGGTCGTCGCCAAAGCCTTGGGTGGCTGAAAGGGAGGCCTGACAAGAATCGCAGCGTCCAGCTCCTGAGCCAGCAATCTCTCATAGAGACTTCTGGAGTCTCCTGGTGTGATCTTCAGTCTCAGCCCAGGTGCCGAAAGGGCCAGGCGCTCGATCACCGCCGGTAAAACGCCGGTCAATGCCGTCGAAATGGCACCGATCTTGATCTCTCCCGATAAGCCATCCTGGCTCAGATCCTCCTGCAATTCACGCGCCTGCTTAATGACTGCTTGAATTTTTGGTAACAACAATAGGCACTGGTCCGAGGGCCACGCGGCATGCGCAGTGCGCATAAGCAGCGTGCACCCCAACGTCCGCTCAAGCGCTTTGACTCGTTGGCTGATCGCCGCTGCACTACGATTTTCGCGGCGCGCGGCCGCAGCAATGGAGCCGGCTTCAATGACTGCGACCAGACTTCTCAGGAATCGAACATCCATAAGTTTTCCTTTCGCTCAGACCAAGGCGAACCCGTTTTACCCGGATACGCGGCCTGTTTAATTTGAGAGCTCCCCCACACGGAGCACCCCCCATGAACAGACCTTTCCACGCTGCATATCATGTCTATGACCTAAACCAGGCGCGGATTTTTTATCGAGATGTTTTGGGCTGTACGGAAGGCCGTAGCAGCGAGACCTGGATCGACTTCGATTTTTTCGGGAACCAACTTTCACTGCACCTGGGCACGCCGTTTCCCACCACGCGTTCCGGGCTGGTGGGTGAGCATCATGTGCTGATGCCGCATCTGGGCGTGGTGTTACCACTTGAGGAGTGGTTGACGCTTGCCGACCGTCTTACCCGCCTGGGTACATGTTTCGAGATTCCGCCAGTGACCCGATTCGCTGGCGAGCCAGGCGAGCAACGCACGATGTTTTTTCTTGACCCCAGCGGCAACCCCATCGAGGTGAAAGGGTTCAAAAACTTCGCCGGGCTGTTCGCTCAATAAATCCCTGATATCTACAACAATAAGGGCAACCCCCATGACCACCAAAAAACCAACCAGCCTTGTGACTCGCATCATGATCGGCCTGGCTGCCGGGATAATCGTCGGCATCCTTCTCAACCAGTTTCCCGAACACAAGCTGTGGTTCATTGACAATTTGCTGCAACCGGCAGGCGACTTGTTTATCAAGCTGATGAAGATGATCGTCGTGCCTCTGGTCTTCGCTTGCATGACAGTCGGCATTGCTGGCATGGGAAATCCCGCCGCGTTGGGACGCGTCGGCGTGAAGACCTTCGTTTACTTCTTCACGATCACCAGTGTTGCAATCGTCTTTGGCCTGATCGTTGGAAACGTCGTCGAGCCTGGCTCGGGGGCCGAATTTGGCAGTGCTTTGCAGACGCCAGTCACAGAGCTGGCCGCCAACGGCAAAACCCAGAACCTGGGGCAAACGCTATTGGCGATCGTACCGGATAACATCGTCTTGGCCATGTCACAGGGCAAGCTGCTCTGCGTGCTGTTTTTCGCCATCCTGTTCGGTTGCGCCTTGTCTATGCTGCCCGAGCAGCGCAAGGCCCCCTTGATCAGTGTGATGCAGGCCATCTCCGACACCATGTTCAAAGTCACCCATCTGGTCATGCATTACTCGCCAATCGGCATTTTCGGGCTGATCGCAGTCACCATCGCCAGCTTTGGCCTCAGTGCCTTGCTGCCACTGGCCAAACTGATCGGCACGACTTATATCGCAGTGCTGTTATTTGCATTGTGTGTATTGGGCGCAGTTGCACGCCTGGCGGGGATCGGCTTCTTCCACTTGGTGCGGGAGATACGCAGTGAATTGTTGCTGGCCTATAGCAGCGCCGCTTCAGCGACAGTGATGCCTCAACTGATCGAGAAAATGGAGCGCTATGGTGCACCACGCCCGATTACCAGCATGGTTATCCCACTGGGCTACTCGTTCAACCTGGATGGCGCATCTCTTTTTGCTGCGTTGGGTACATTATTCATTGCCCAGGCGTATGGCATCGACCTGAGCCTGGCGGATCAGGGGATGCTGGTATTGATCATGGTGTTGACGTCAAAAGGCGCGGCGGGCGTGCCGGGTTTCATGTTTATCATCCTTACCGCGACCTTGACTGCGGCGGGTCTCCCCGTGGAAGGAGTGGCGATTATCGCTGGTGTCTATCGCCTGATGGACATGCCGGTCACGGCGCTGAATGTGCTTGGCAACGCGCTGGCGCCATTGGTGATTGCCCGGTGGGAGGGGCAACTGAGGGCACCTGACCGCACAGTTGCCGCCGAACCTGCCAGCACATCGCTGAACGCCTGAAAACTTTAGCCCTAGTGTCCCGCAAAGAGTCTGCATCAGTCTTCGCGGGACGGTATCACCTCCTTTCCTCGCCCTGACGTGCGCCGCAGCGATCAGGGGAACTCAACTTACTCTCGCTGCGAATCTGCGCATGGCTGATCAATGCAAAGATAAAGCTGCCACCGATGATATTGCCGGCCAGGGTTGGGCCGGCAAACACCAGCCAGAAGTCATGCCACGACAGTTCGCCGGCAAACACTAGGTACGAAACCTCTGCAGAGCCCACCACGATGTGCGTGAAACCCCCCAGGGCCATCAGGTAGGTGATCACAATGATGATCCACATCTTGGCGCTTTCCATCGACGGGATCATCCACACCATGGTGGCAATCATCCAGCCCGAGATGATGCCCTTGGCGAACATCTGGCCGGCGTCGTTTTCCATGACCTTTCGGCCGATCTCCAGGAAGGCCTGATCGGTCTTGGTGTCAAAAATAGGCAAGTGCAGCATCACGTAGGCCACCAGCAAGGTGCCGCACAGGTTGCCCACCAACACCACCGACCACAGCCGCAACAAGCGCCCGGCATTGGCCAAAGTCGGCTTGCTCATCACCGGCAGCACGGCGGTCAGGGTGTTTTCCGTAAACAATTGCTGGCGCGCCAGGATCACCGCGAGGAAACCTGCGCAATAGCCGAAGCTGGCGATGACCTTGAAAGCTTCACCGTCGGGCAGGCGCGAATTGAGCAATCCCATGGCCATCAACGACAGCCCCATGGTCAGGCCGGCGGCCAGCGCCGACCACCATAGGGCGGCGACGCTGCGCTCCAGTTCCTGATCGCCTTGGGTGCGGATAATTTCGTGCAGCACCGCCGCGCGGGGTGGTTGGTTCTCGTCGACATCCTGCTGCTCTTCCTGCGACAGGTTCGGAGTTTTACCGTCTTCGTGTGTGGCCATGATTTACCAAAGTCCAAGGGATGCCTGTAGCTACGACACGCCGTGACAGTGGCTGTTCAGTGGCCAGGCAACTAAACCGGTAGACGCCAGGCTTTGGCCGCTTCCACAGTGGTAGAGCGAAACGGGACACTCCAGGGTTTATTGCGCGCCTTGTAATGTTTGACGATGCCGTCGAGCACGTTATTGAACGCCTGTGGCGTCTGCGCATCTGCCAAGTCACGGGCTGCACGTCGCAGCAGCTCGATGTTGGATGCCGGCTGGCCCGGACGATAGAGCGACGGATAAATGACTTCCCGCGTAAAGTTTTCGGCTTTTACCGCCAGATCATTCCTTTTCATCTGTGCAACCGCGCTTTTCATCACCTTGGACATCGCGGTGTTATCGCCAACTGACGCTTTGCTCATCATTTGCAGGAGCTGCTGAAAATTAGGCTTGTCGGCTGCGTTGAGGCGCCGCCCCAACCATTCGACATACTCAGGGCCTCGCGCCAGCGCATCCAAGTTACGCAACGCCCTCGCGATCTTGGGTGTCACCGTCAGCTTGTCACCGGCCTGATTGGCTTCGGCAATGGCGACATTCAGCGCTTGCAGCGCTTGCGTTGCACCATTACGAAACATCAGCACATCCTTGGCGGCGGGATCCTTCTTCAGATCATGCTCAACGCTCGCCAGCATGTCATCGTCCATGGCCAATACAGCTTGGTCCAATGACTCAAATTGATAGCGCTCACGTAACTGCGCACGCCTTTCCAGGTGCGCGCCTACCGCTGCACGCGCCGACGCCTGCAGGTGCATTTTCTGATCGTCGGTCATGGTGAAATTAACCGTGCCACCCAGCAGGCCGCGAAAATCGCCCTTTTCGGACTTCAGCGGTAACACGACAGTCTGATCCGCTTGGGCCTTGAGCTTATCTTCCTGATACCCCTCAGCAGCCGCATGGGGAATTCCCAGGATCCTATCGACCACGTCACTCCAAAAACCGCCGCTCGTTGCAGGCTTCGGATTATCGGGTTCGAACTTGACAACCAACGACTCGGTCTTGCTCAGAGAGGGCTCTGAAGAAGGCGGATCAATCACCGCAGAAGACGGTGTATTGACCAGCAGCCCACCATCCTGGAATGCCGTTTGTTCAGCATGTTCCTGAAACAGATGGCCTTGCTCCTTCGGGCTTTTGAATAGGCCAGGCAGTGAGCCGGATATATGAGCCGCACGGGCAATGTCCATGTCAGGGGTGGTGCTGGCATTGAAGACCACCAACTGCGGTCGGCCATCGAACATGCCGACACCCGTAATATTGAGCTGCTTGACCGCCGGAATGTGGCGGCTCAACACCGCAAGATCATTAAAAGTCGGCCCTTCCCCTGCGCTGAGCCGGTCGGAAATCTTCATGACTTCATCTGGCCGGTTTTCCCGAGATGCCCCTGCGATCTGCGCCAACAGCGACTTACGCGCTTGATCGCCAATCAAATCCTCCAGAGGCTGCGCTTCGGTCTGCAGGCGCGGAATCAGAGTGAACAGTAATTGCGCGATGTTTCCGGCCGGCCCGGGTAAGCGCTCCGCCAACTTGCCAAGTTGAGCACTGGCCTTCTGTAACTTTGCGGTAAGAGAATCTTTGCTGCTCAGCAATTCAGGCAAGTTGAGGCTGTTCGATAGTTTTTCGAATGTCTTGGCATCCATGCCACTGGCGAGCAGCGCAGCGGAGATAGCGCCAGCCGAAGAGCCGGAGATGACTTTGACCCCGCCCATTGCCTTGTGGTCTTCAAGCGCCTGGACCATGCCCGGAAATGCAATACCCTTTGCCCCACCACCACTCAACACCAGATGTGCAGGCGGTGGCGGCGACAAGGTCACTTCCACCTGCCCATCGCTGGCGCGAGCAAGACTCATCTTGCGCTCGCCTACGTGCTTGACTAGAAATGCCTTTGCATCCTTATCGACGTTTTCAGACCGTTGAGGCTGAAAAATGGCATTAGAACTGGATACTTTCATACACGACTCTCTCTACAGGGTGAACCCTGAGTGAAGCGAGAGCCTGGGATAGGTCCATCCGGAATAATTTGGCAATGCAAATCAACCCGGGCTGAGGTTATTCAGGCGGGCTGTCTTCCTTGAACTGATCCTTCACGTACTTGATCTCGGTCCGCCCATGGGGCGCCGGCAGCCCGTCTTCGCCCAGATTGACGAATACCATTTTCTCCACGGTGAGGATGCTTTTGCGGGTGATCTTGTTGCGCACTTCGCAGGTCAGGGTAATCGAGGTGCGACCGAATTCAGTGGCGGTGATACCCAACTCAATGATGTCGCCCTGGCGCGAGGCGCTGACAAAGTTGATTTCGGAGATGTACTTGGTGACGACCCGCTGGTTGCCCAACTGGACAATCGCATAGATCGCGGCTTCTTCGTCAATCCAGCGCAGCAGGCTGCCACCGAACAGTGTGCCGTTGGGGTTGAGGTCTTCAGGTTTTACCCATTTGCGGGTGTGGAAGTTCATGGTCACTCCAAAGCGTCTTGCCGAATGATGGGCAACATCATGGCAGAGGCCGGGCCCAAGCTCTATGAACCATTGCCTATAGCGGCCATGAGCGATCTTCATGCCGGTGACGGAAAGGCTTGGGAAGTCTGGAATGCGCAGCTATAATCCCACCCGTTTCAAAACGGTCATCTTCAATTGTTACCGTTTTCCCGCCACCTGTCCGAGGGGCGCTGCAGCAGGTTCAACCTGTCAGGCTCGGATGGGGCGTTGTCCGGCCTGGTTGCCCTGGCCTGATACTAAACGCACAACGGCGCCCATTCGCACACTACGAATGGAGGCTCTTCATGAGCGCTGTCAACACGCCTGCAGATTTCACCGACTACAAAGTCGCCGATATGTCCCTCGCTGCCTGGGGCCGTCGCGAAACCTTTATCGCCGAATCCGAAATGCCTGCCCTGATGGGCCTACGTCGCAAGTACGCCGCCGAGCAACCGCTCAAAGGCGCGAAGATCCTCGGCTGCATCCACATGACCATTCAAACCGCCGTGCTGATCGAAACCCTGGTTGCCCTGGGTGCCGAAGTGCGTTGGTCGTCCTGCAACATCTTCTCGACTCAAGACCAGGCCGCCGCCGCTATCGCTGCTGCCGGTATTCCGGTGTTCGCCTGGAAAGGCGAGACCGAAGAGGAATACGAGTGGTGCCTGGAGCAAACCATCCTCAAGGATGGCGCGCCATGGGATGCCAACATGATCCTCGACGACGGCGGCGACCTGACCGAGTTGCTGCACAAGAAATACCCGCAGATCCTCGATCGCGTCCATGGCGTGACCGAAGAAACTACCACCGGCGTACACCGCCTGCTGGACATGCTGGCCAAGGGCGAGCTGAAAATCCCGGCCATCAACGTCAACGACTCGGTGACCAAAAGCAAGAACGACAACAAGTACGGCTGCCGTCACAGCCTCAACGACGCCATCAAGCGCGGCACCGACCACCTGCTTTCAGGCAAGCAAGCCCTGGTGATCGGCTACGGTGACGTGGGCAAGGGTTCGTCCCAGTCCCTGCGTCAGGAAGGCATGATCGTTAAAGTGTCCGAAGTCGACCCGATCTGCGCCATGCAGGCCTGCATGGACGGTTTCGAAGTGGTTTCGCCATTCATCGACGGAGTCAACGACGGCAGCGAAGCCAGCATCGACAAAGCCCTGCTGGGCAAGATCGACCTGATCGTCACCACCACCGGTAACGTGAATGTCTGCGATGCCAACATGCTCAAGGCCCTGAAAAAGCGCGCCGTGGTGTGCAACATCGGTCACTTCGACAATGAGATCGACACCGCTTTCATGCGCAAGAACTGGGCATGGGAAGAAGTAAAACCTCAAGTGCACAAGGTTCACCGTACCGGCGCTGGGGATTTCGATCCACAGAATGACGATTACCTGATCCTGCTGGCCGAAGGCCGCCTGGTTAACCTGGGCAACGCCACCGGCCACCCAAGCCGCATCATGGACGGCTCCTTCGCCAACCAGGTGCTGGCGCAGATCTTCCTGTTCGAACAAAAGTACGCCGACCTGTCGCCTGCCCAGAAAGCCGAGCGCCTGACCGTGGAAGTACTGCCTAAGAAACTCGACGAAGAAGTGGCCCTGGAAATGGTTCGCGGCTTCGGCGGCGTGGTGACCAAGCTGACCAAGACCCAAGCCGATTACATCGGCGTGACTGTCGAAGGTCCGTTCAAGCCGCACGCTTATCGCTACTAAGTAACCGGCTGGTCCGTCTGTAGGACGGGCTTGCTGTGGTCGCAGAGCAATCTCCTGCGCCATAACAAGCTCGTTCTTGCAGCGTTCACCTTCGGCTTTATGAGTTTCAAAGGGTATGACCATGTCCCAAGACCGTCGCTACAGCTTCGAGTTCTTCCCGACCAAGACCGATGCTGGGCATGAAAAACTGATGGCCACTGCCGCGCAATTGGCCAGCTACCAACCCGACTTTTTCTCCTGCACCTACGGTGCCGGCGGCTCGACCCGCGACCGCACGATCAACACCGTGTTGCAGCTGGAAAGCCAGGTCAATATTCCCGCCGCACCGCACTTGTCGTGCGTGGGCGACAGCAAGGCCGACCTGCGCGGCCTGCTGACCCAGTACAAAGACGCCGGGATCAAGCGCATCGTCGCTCTGCGTGGCGATTTGCCGTCCGGTATGGGCATGGCCAGCGGTGAGCTGCGCCACGCCAATGACCTGGTGAGTTTCATCCGTGAAGAAAGCGGCGATCACTTCCATATTGAAGTAGCTGCTTACCCGGAGATGCATCCCCAGGCGCGCAATTTCGAAGACGATTTGCAGAATTTCGTGCGTAAGGCGAACTCCGGCGCGAACAGTGCGATCACCCAGTACTTCTTCAACGCTGACAGCTACTTCTACTTTGTCGAGCGTGTACGGGCTCTCGGTGTGGATATCCCAATCGTGCCGGGCATCATGCCGATCACTAACTACAGCAAATTGGCGCGTTTCTCCGACGCTTGCGGCGCAGAGATCCCACGCTGGGTTCGCAAGCAACTGGAAGCCTATGGCGACGACGTCAAGAGCATTCAGGCGTTCGGCGAGCAGGTTATCACCGAGATGTGTGAGCGTTTGTTACAAGGTGGCGCACCAGGGTTGCACTTCTATACCCTGAACCAGGCTGAACCCAGCCTTGCCATCTGGAACAACCTCAAGCTGCCACGCTGAAGTCTTTCCGGCTGAACCAAGGCCCTCGTTTCGACGAGGGCCTTTGTCGTTTTACATGTCCACGGAAACCCGCAGTCCATGAATACAGTGCCTACGACTTCCCGCCCGCAGTTGGTCTATCTGGTTTTCGGTGCGCAGACCTACCACCAGGAAGCCGTGTTCAGCATCGCCAGTGCCCTGGCGTTTCTGCAGGAAACCCCCGATGCCGTGGATATTCAGGTATTCAGCGACGACCCCGAGCCCTATCGCCTGCTGCCCGTACGCGTGCGCCCGCTGGACGAGGCCACGCGTAAACGCTGGTGCGAGCCCCACGGTTATCACTTCCGCACCAAACATGTAGCGTTGCGCCAGGTGCTTGAAGAGTCGGCGGTGGCGCTGCTGATCGACACAGACACCTTCTTCCATCGCTCCCCCCTTGAACTGTTCGAGCGCGTGCAGCCGGGCACGCTGCTGTGCAACGCTTTCTACACCCAGTACGGTGAAAACCGCGAGAGCATCCTCTATACCGCCCTGCACCAGCGTCTGCTCGACATGGGCGTGGCCGACGATCAGATGATGACGCTCAACTCCGGGGTCATGGGACTGACACAGCAGGATGTCCCGATTCTGGATCACTCCATCGCCTTGATGGATGAACTGTTCCCCCATGCCCAGGGCGCGTACACCTTGGAAGAGTTCTGCCTGTCGATCGCCGCTTACCGTACGGTCAAGGTGCGCGAGTGTCCGGACCTGATCCATCACTACTGGAGCCGCAAGCAACTGTTTCGCGCCAAGGTCAAAGCCTGGATCGCCAAGCACCAGTCGGCGCCCACCAGCGCTCAAGCCCTGGCCGATACCCGCCAGGTCTCCGCCCACCTGCCACGACCACCACGCATGCAGCGCCTGATGTACAAGATGATCACGCTGGTCCTGCCCAAGCACCAGCAACAGTTCATTCGCGAAATCCTTTACGGCTGCTACGAGCACGAGAATGAATTCGACCAGGCATGTGGCCCGGTCTGGTGGGACAAGGCACGACAGAACCAGGAAGAGCGACAGAAACACCCGATCGACGCTCACCAATTGGAACATTGGTTTGCCAATCCCGTCGTCCGCTTGATTCTCGGTGAGCGGCGTACCGCGATCTACGAACACTTGATGACGTCTCCGGCCAAATAACGCTATCCGCCGGATGCGCATGCCAGAGCTTCTCTTTAACGCAGTGGCATCGTAACCTCAGGGCATGCACGCCCTTCTGAAGCTGTTGACCGCTGCGCTTTTCACTTGCCTGAGTCTGGCCGCTTATGGCGAGAAATTGCGCATTGTCACCGAGCCGTGGGCACCTTATGTGTATGAAGACCAGGGCGCCATGTACGGGCTGGACTATGAAACCACCGTCATTGTGTTCCAGCGTCTCGGGGTCGAGGTACAGTGGCAATTCCTGCCCTGGAAACGCTGCCTGGCGATGTTGGACCAAGGCCACGCCGACGGCGCGCTGGATATTTTCCACAGCCAGGCGCGCGACGCCCAGTTGCTGTACCCCAGCGAACCGCTGTCGGACGTGGACTTCGTGCTGTTCTATGCCAACGAGCGCCCCCACCCGGCGCAGCATCTGGATGACCTGCGCGGGCTGACAGTGGGCACCTCGCCGGGTTACCTGTACGGGGCTGAATTCAGCGATTCGGCGCTGTTCAATCGCGAATCGGCGCCGAGCCACGAGGCGAACTTCGGCAAATTGCTGCTGGGGCGTATCGATCTACTGATCACCGATCGCCGGGTCGGCCAGCATCTGATCAAAACATTGGGCCTGGAGGGCAAGGTCAGCCAGGCGCCGCTGGTGGTCAGCCGCCAACCGCAGTTTCTGGCCGTACGCCGTGGCGCGGGCATGGACCTGCTGGTGCAGCGTTTTGCTGCCGAATTAAAGCGTTTCAAACAAGAGCCTGACTATGCCGCCTTGAGCGCCCGATACGGCGGAATCCCCGGTATTGCAGCTGCAGAACGCACCGTTGAGCAGCAGGAAAGCAGCGCGCCGTGATTGCTCTGTTATACTCCGGCCTTTCCGCCAGGCTTACGCCCGGCCGCTGAGGTCTTGAAAAAGGCACCCAACCCCGCTACAGCGCAGCTTTGCAGCCCGCGCGAGCCGGTGGAGTGCTCGCCAGACGCAGCAGGACCGGACGGGATTTCGCTCCCCTAAGCGCCATTCACGCCCGGCAAGATTATCCCTTTGGGCCAAGCCCTAACTAAAACAGGATTACTCATGTCCTTTGCTTCCCTCGGTCTCTCCGAGGCTTTAGTCCGCGCCATCGAGGCGGCGGGCTATACCGAGCCTACTCCCGTGCAACAGCGGGCCATTCCCGCCGTGTTGCAAGGTCGCGACCTGATGGTCGCAGCCCAGACAGGTACTGGTAAAACCGGCGGTTTCGCCCTCCCGATCCTGGAGCGGTTGTTCCCCAACGGTCACCCGGACAAATCCCAGCGTCACGGCCCGCGCCAACCGCGCGTACTGGTCCTGACCCCTACCCGCGAACTCGCCGCCCAGGTCCATGACAGCTTCAAGCTGTATGCCCGCGACCTGAAGTTCGTCAGCGCCTGCATCTTCGGCGGCGTCGGCATGAACCCTCAGGTTCAGGCCATGTCCCGTGGTGTCGACGTGCTGGTGGCGTGCCCCGGTCGTTTGCTCGATTTGTGCGGCCAGGGCAGCGTCGATTTGTCCCACGTAGAAATCCTCGTGCTGGACGAAGCCGACCGTATGCTCGACATGGGCTTCGTCCATGACGTGAAGAAAGTCCTCGCCCGCCTGCCGGCCAAACGTCAGAACCTGCTGTTCTCGGCAACGTTCTCCCAGGACATCACCGCCCTGGCCGGCAAGCTGCTGCACAACCCGGAGCGCATCGAAGTCACGCCGCCGAACACCACGGTCGAGCGTATCGAGCAACGCGTGTTCCGCCTGCCCGCCAGCCACAAACGCGCGCTGCTGGCCCACCTGATCACCGCTGGCGCCTGGGAACAGGTGCTGGTGTTCACCCGCACCAAGCATGGCGCCAACCGCCTGGCCGAGTACCTGGACAAGCACGGCCTGACCGCCGTCGCCATCCACGGCAACAAGAGCCAGAACGCGCGCACCAAAGCCCTGGCCGACTTCAAGGCCGGCACCGTGCGTATCCTGGTGGCCACCGATATCGCCGCCCGCGGCCTGGATATCGACCAATTGCCACATGTGGTCAACTTCGAGCTGCCGAACGTCGATGAGGACTACGTGCACCGTATCGGCCGTACCGGCCGCGCCGGTCGTTCGGGCGAAGCCATCTCCCTGGTGGCGCCGGACGAAGAAAAACTGCTGAAAAGCATCGAGCGCATGACCAAGCAGAAAATCGCCGACGGCGACCTGATGGGCTTCGATGCCAGTACCGTAGAAGCCGAGAAGCCTGAAGCGCGCGAGCGTCCCGATGTGCGTAACCCACGCAACCCGCGCGGTCCGAAGGGCGATGGCCCGAACGGCGGTGGCGGTGGCGGCGGTCGTCGCGATAAGGGCAAGGACAAGGGCAAGGAAAAATCCGCCAGCAACGGCCGTGGCGAACGCCCGGCCCGCGAGCAAAAGCCCCGCGAAGGCACCCCGGCCCGCGAACAGCGCCAGCCGAGCCAACCGCCACGCGCCGCCGCTGACCGCGCTCCGGACGAGTTCCTCGACGACGATGTGGATAACTTCGGTAACCGCGTTGACTACGTGCCTCAGGCCAAGCCGGCCCAGGGCCGTGGCCGTCGTCCAGGTGCTCCGGCACAGGGCGCGGGCGCAGGCGCTCCTCGCGGCGGTCAGCCACAGGGCGGCCGTCAGAATGGTCCGCGTAACAGCAGCGGCGGCACCACCGGCACCCCGCCAGCCAAGCGCAACGGCCCGCGTAACGGCGCTCCGCGTGATGGCCAGGCCCGTCGCGAAGACTCGCGTAATCGCCGCCCGGCCCGTGACGACCAGCCACGTTCCTCCGAGCCAGCCGTGCAGAACCCGCGTGGCGGCCCCGCTCCGAAGATTATCCACAAGGAGTCGAAGGTCGATCGTTTCCCGACTCCAGAGCAATTGGATCAATTGCCCGGCCGTCCTCGTGGCGAAAAACCAGCGTTGCTGACCCGCAACCGCTGAGTTTCTACGCAGCATAAAAAATGCCCCGCTCTTTCGAGACGGGGCATTTTTTTGGGCTCAACAAACTAAATATGGGAGGAGGCTTACCCCCGATAGCTGTGTATCAGTATCAACAGGCAGACCGAGCTGCCACCAGTAGCAAGCGCCCTCCCACACTGAGCGTATTCCAGATACAAAAAACCGGATCCTGAGATCCGGTTTTTTAACTACGCAGAATTACTTCTGCTTCACGCCTTCCAGAGAGATATCCAGATCCAGGGTCTGGGAGGACGGGCCTGGGCCTTTGATGCCGAAGTCGTTCAGGTTCAGCGTGGTCTTGGCGTTGAAGCCGGCACGCTCGCCGCCCCATGGGTCTTTGCCTTCACCGTTGAACGTGGCCTTGAAGGTCACCGGCTTAGTCACGCCGTGCAGGGTCAGGTCGCCGGTCACGTCAGCAGTTTTGTCGCCGGTGGATTTAACGGCGGTGGACACGAACTTAGCGTCAGCGAACTTGGAGACGTCGAGGAAGTCTTTGCTGGCGATGTGCTTGTCACGCTCGGCGTGGTTGGACCACAGGCTGGCGGTTTTCACGTCGACTGCGATTTTGCTGGCTTCTGGCTTGGCCGAATCCCAGCTGAACGTGCCATCCCAATCCTTGAAGGTACCGTGGATGAAGCTGTAGCCCAGGTGGCTGATTTTCCAGTCGATGAAGGCGTGCTGGCCTTCTTTGTCGATCTTGTAGTCAGCCGCCATGACCTGGCCTGCGGACAGTAAAGCAGTACCGATTGCCAGTGCAGCGAGTGTCTTTTTCAACATGCTTTCTATTCCTTGTGAGTCGAGGTTGAACATCAGGCTTTGCGCCCCAGCATTCGCGTGAGGGTCGCATCACGATCGATAAAGTGGTGTTTCAACGCAGCCACGCCGTGCAAACCGGCGAAGACCACCAATACCCAGGCCAGGTAAAAGTGCACCAGACCCGCGTTGTCTGCCTGGTCCGGTAGACCGGAAACCAAGGCAGGAATTTCAAACAGGCCAAACACCGGAATACCGACACCGTCTGCGGTGGAAATCAGGTAACCGGCGATCATCACCGCAAACAGGCCGACGTACAGGAACATATGGCCAAACGCCGCGCCGATACGGGTCAGGCGGCTGTAACTGGCCAGCGGCGGTGGCGGCGGGCTGATCAAGCGCCAGACGATCCGCACCAGCATCACCGCAAACAGCGTGATGCCGATGCTCTTGTGCAGGTCCGGTGCATCTTTGCGCCAGGCACTGTAGTAATCGAGTCCGACCATCCACAGGCCCAGGGCGAACAGACCAAACACCACCAGGGCCACGCCCCAGTGCAAAACCATACTGACCCAGCCATATCGGGCCGGTGAGTTACGTAGCTGCATGTACTTAATCCCGTAAGAGCTGCGCCCAAGACTAGCGTGTTAACTATCGAATTAAAGCGGAAAATTTCGCTTTGAAATATCGAGAAATGCGATCTAGAGCCTAGGCACGATAAGTTAACCAAGGATTAAGGACTATTCCTGAGAAACGTGACAGTCCGTCCTGTGTTTACTGCCAATTCACACGCCATGGGTTGTGACACCGCCCTGCTTTGCATAGGCTTGCGCGATTGTTTCACCTGCGCCGGTCGCAGGACCGCTTCGAGGAGAGACACGATGGGCCTGAACAACCAGTGGATGCAACGCGATCTGGCGGTGCTGTGGCATCCCTGCACCCAGATGAAAGACCACCAGCAATTGCCGCTGATCCCCATCAAGCGTGGCGAGGGCGTGTGGCTGGAAGACTTCGAAGGCAAGCGCTACCTCGACGCCGTCAGCTCCTGGTGGGTCAACGTGTTCGGGCATGCCAACCCGCGCATCAACCAGCGCATCAAGGATCAGGTCGATCAACTGGAGCATGTGATCCTCGCCGGTTTCAGCCACCAGCCGGTGATCGAGCTGTCCGAGCGCCTGGTGGCGATGACGCCCGAGGGCCTGACCCGTTGCTTCTACGCCGATAACGGTTCGTCGTGCATCGAAGTCGCGCTGAAAATGAGCTTCCACTATTGGCTCAACCGCGGCCTGCCGAACAAAAAGCGCTTCGTGACCCTCACCAACAGCTACCACGGCGAAACCATCGCCGCGATGTCGGTGGGCGATGTGCCGCTGTTCACCGAAACCTACAAGGCGCTGCTGCTCGACACGATCAAAGTACCCAGCCCCGATTGCTACCTGCGCCCCGAGGGTATGAGCTGGGAAGAACACTCACGCACGATGTTCCTGGCCATGGAACAGACCCTGGCCGAGCACCATGCCACGATCGCTGCGGTGATCGTCGAGCCGCTGATCCAGGGCGCCGGCGGCATGCGCATGTATCACCCGGTGTACCTCAAGCTGCTGCGCGAAGCCTGCGACCGCTACGGCGTGCACCTGATCCATGACGAAATCGCCGTAGGCTTCGGCCGCACCGGCAGCATGTTCGCCTGCGAACAGGCCGGCATCCGTCCGGACTTCCTGTGCCTGTCCAAGGCCCTTACCGGCGGCTATCTGCCCTTGGCCGCCGTGGTGACCACCGAGGACGTGTACAGCGCGTTCTACGACGACTACCCGACCCTGCGCGCCTTCCTGCATTCCCACAGCTACACCGGCAACCCGCTGGCGTGCGCGGCGGCCTTGGCGACCCTGGATATTTTCGAAGAAGACAACGTCATCGAGAACAACAAGGCCCTGGCCCAGCGCATGGCCACCGCCACCGCGCACTTGGTGGACCACCCCCATGTGTCAGAAGTGCGCCAGACCGGCATGGTGCTGGCCATCGAGATGGTCCAGGACAAAGCCACCAAGACCGCCTACCCATGGCAGGAACGCCGTGGCCTGAAGGTATTCGAACACGCACTGGAGCGCGGCGCGTTGCTGCGGCCGTTGGGCAGCGTGGTGTATTTCCTGCCGCCCTATGTGATCACGCCGGAGCAAATTGACTTCCTGGCCGAAGTGGCCAGCGAAGGCATCGACATCGCCACCAACAGCAGCGTCAGCGTCGCGGTGCCACAGGACTTCCACCCAGGCTTTCGCGATCCGGGTTGATTCCCCACCTTTTTAGGCACCCTCGCCACCGTTATCTTGCTCCTGCACAGAATTTCCCAGAGAACAGAAATGAGATTGTCCCGCTTTTTCACCGACACCCCGCTGAGCCTCGGCGACGTAGAACTGCCCGAGGCCCAGGCGCATTACATCAGCCGCGTGTTGCGCATGGTCGAAGGCGACGCCGTGCAATTGTTCGACGGCTCCGGCCAGGAATTCCTCGGCAGCTTGCTGGAAGTCGGCAAGAAGCGCGTCACCGTGCAACTGAGCGAAAGCTTCGCGGGCCAGGCCGAATCCCCGCTGCACATCCACCTCGGCCAGGGCCTGTCCCGGGGCGAGCGGATGGATTGGGCGATCCAGAAAGCTACTGAGCTTGGGGTCAACGCGATCACGCCGATTTTCAGCGAACGCTGCGAAGTGCGCCTCAAGGACGAACGCGCCGACAAGCGCCTGCTGCACTGGCGCCAGGTGGCGATCAGCGCGTGTGAGCAATGCGGGCGTTCGACGGTGCCGGTGATTCACCCGCCGCTGCTGCTGGCCGATTGGTTGAAGCAAACCGCGGCGGACCTGAAGCTGGTGCTGCACCCGGTGGCTGAACCGATGATCAGCCATGCCAAGCCGTCGAGCCTGGCGTTTTTGATCGGGCCAGAAGGTGGGCTGACCGACAATGAAGTCGAAACGGCCCAAGCCGCCGGCTACCACGCCGCCCGCCTTGGGCCGCGGGTGTTGCGTACCGAAACCGCGCCCGTCGTTGCATTGGCCGTGGCCCAACAACTCTGGGGCGACTTCTAACGCCCTTACTTTGCAAACCCAATCAAAACTGTGGGAGCGGGCTTGTGTGGGAGCCGGGCTTGCCCGCGATGCAGTCACCTCGGTCTTTCAATAACACTTGGGTGATGCTATCGCAGGCAAGCCAGCTCCCACAGTTAGATTGGGTTACCACATCAGCACATCACTCCACCGGATCGCTGACCGGCTTGGCAATGATCGCCTTCAGCTCGCTGGTCATCGGGAACTCAAGGTTCAAGCCCTTGGGCGGAATCGGCTGTTCAAACCAGCGCTGGTAAATCCCGTTGATTTCCCCGCTGCGGTACAGGTCACCGAGGGTCTCGTTGACCACCGCCAGAAACTGCGGGTCATCCTTGCGCACCATGCAGCTGTAGATTTCCCGGGACTGTTCCTCGCCCACCACCACCCAATTGTGCGGGTCCTTGGCCTTGGCGCGTTCGCCGTAGAGCAGCGCGTCGTCCATGTAGAACGCGGCCGCGCGGCCAGTCTCAAGCATCTTGAATGCCTCGCCATGGTCCTTGGCGCTGATCACAAAGATATTGGCCTTGTGCTCGGCGTTGTAGCTTTTGAGGAAGCGCTCGTTGGTGGTGCCGGCGGTGGTCACCACGTTCTTGCCCTGCAGATCGGCAAACCCCTTGATGCCGCTGTCTTTGGCAGTCAGCAACTGGCCCTTCACGTAGATAAACCCGTAGGAAAACGCCACCTGTTTCTGCCGTTCGGCGGTGACGCCGGTGGAGCCGCATTCCAGGTCGACGGTGCCGTTCTGCACCAGCGGGATACGGGTCTGGGAGGTCACCAGGTTGTATTTGACGTTGAGGTTGGGCACCCCGGTTTTCTGCTGGATGCGTTCGACGATCTTGTTCGCCAGGTCCACCGAATAGCCCATGGGTTTGCCGCTATGGTCGCCCACGTACGAAAAGGGTACCGAGGCGTCGCGATAACCCAAGGTAATCGACTTGGCGTTGGCGATCTTGCTCAGCGTACCGCTCAAGACCGCTTCGTTCGCCACGGCCTGCGCGCCCCATAACAGCCCCACCGCGCAGCCGGTCAACAGGATTTTTTTCATTGTTATGCTCCGTTGGTTTTTTGGTTATTTACGTACAGCAATCACACTGATTTCCACCAGCACGCTCGGCCGTGCGAGCTGGGCTTGCAGGGTGGTCCGGGTGGGCGCCATCCCCGGCGACAGCCACGCGGACCACACTTCATTCATCGGCGCAAAACCGCTGTCGATGTCCTTGAGATAGATGGTCGCATTGAGCAAGTGGTCCTTGTCGCTACCGGCCTGGGCCAACAGCGCGTCGATCCTGGCCAGGACTTCGCGGGTCTGGATCGCCACGTCCTGGCCGTCACCCGGCACCTGGCCCGACAGAAACACCAGCTCATTGAAAGTCACAGCGCCGCTGAGGCGCTCGTTAGTGTTGATTCGTTGGAGGGTCATGGATGCGTCCTCACGCGGCGCGGGGCGACAGGCCCTGCATATCGATGGAAGGTTGGTGCTGGCCGATCAGTTCGGCGAGCAGTTGGCCGCTGCCGCAGGCCAGGGTAAAACCGAGGGCGCCGTGGCCCAGGTTGAGCCACAGGTTGCGGTAAACGCTCGCGCCGATCAGTGGCACACCGGTCGGCGTGGCCGGGCGCATGCCGGCCCATTCCAGCGCATGGCTATAGTCACCGGCTGTAGGAAAAGTCTCGATCGCCTGGCGTTTCATCAGCGCCAGGCGCTTAGGCTCAAGGCTGGCATCGAAACCGACGATATCCACCATAGCCGCCACCCGCAATTGTTCGCCGATGCGTGCGTAGACGATCTTGCGGTCGTAGTCGGTGATGCTGATGTTAGGCGCGCGGTGCTGCTCGCCAATCGGCACACTGAGGCTGTAACCCTTGAGCGGATACAACGGCAGCGACACGCCAGGCAACGCCAATTCAGCGCTGCGGTGCCCGGCGGCCAGCACCAGGTGCTCCACCGGCATGACCTCCTCGCCCAGCTCCAGCGCCTGCACCGCACCCTCGGCATGACGAATACCGGTGACCTTGCGCCCCAATATAAATGTGCAACGCCCCGATGCCTCCAGACGCGCCGCCAGACGCTGACAGAACGCATGGCAATCGGCGACTTCCTCGTTTGGCGTGTAGATACCGCCGACAAAACCGCCCGCCGCCAGCGTCGGCTCCAGGCGTGCGCAGTCCAGGGCGGACAGCACCTGTTGTTGCAGGATGTCGGTGACCTTGCTGCGCGCATGCTCAAAGGTCGTCGCGTTGCGAAAGGCCACCAGCTTGCCGTTGCGCCGCCAGTCGAAGCCGTCCAGACGATCGTCGACGCGCCATTGCTGCAAGGTGTTTTGGCTCAGGGTCGCCAGACGCAGCAGGTGCGCGGCGTTGCGTTTATTCACCGAGCCTCGGCAGGCGCCGACAAACGCCGCCATCCAGCGCCATTGTTGGGGGTCCAGACGCGGGCGCAGTTTCAACGGCGAGTCACCGCGCAGCAGCCAGCCAATCGCTTGCAGCGGCACACCGGCATCGGCCAGCGGCGCGACGTAGCGGTAAGACAATTGCCCACCGTTGGCAAAGCTGGTTTCGCTGCCGAGGCGCTCGCGCGCGTCGATCACCGTGACCTCATGACCGGCACGCACCAGCGCGTATGCACTGGCCAAGCCGATCACCCCACCGCCGATAACGCAAACCTGCCTGGCCATGCTCGCCCCTGCCGTTGATTGAGAGAGCCCCAGCGTAGGGGCAGGTGACACGCCACCGACAATGAATAAAGATAGGTCGCCTATAAACAAACGTTATGGACGTGCCATGCGCTTGCGTCATATCGAAATCTTCCAGGCTATCCGCCAGACCGGCTCCGTCAGTGCCGCCGCGCAGTTGCTGAATGTGTCGCAGCCGGCGGTGACCAAGGTGCTGCAACATGCCGAAATGCAGCTGGGCTTTCCGCTGTTTCTGCGGGTGCGCGGTAAATTGCAGGCAACTCCGGAAGCCTTGGCGCTGGAGCGTGAAGTCGAGAAAGTCACCGAGAGCCTGCAAGGCGTGCGGCGCCTGGCCAAGAGCCTGCGCAGCGCACCGGGGCATAGCGTGCGCATTGGTGCGATTCCGGCATTGGCCCTGGCCCTGCTGCCGCCGGCGATTCTGGAATGGAAGCGCGACTACCCGGACATTGCCTGCGAACTGTCCAGCGACCATAGCCGCGAGCTGGTGCAAAAACTGTTGATGCGCGAGATCGACCTGGCGTTGACCCTCAACTTCTCCGGCCATCCGGGATTGACCACCCAAGTGCTGGCCAACGGAGCGCTGGTGGCGCTGGCCTCCAAGGGTTATTGGCCCGAGGAGGCGCTGAGCATGCCATTGGCCCTGACGGACCTGGCCGGCGCGCCGCTGATTGGCCTGTCCAGCGCCGACCCACTGTCGGCCAGGCTCGACAACTATCTGGAAAGCGTTACGCCGCCGCCGCGCGTGACCCTCTCGGTGCAGACCTACGCCCTGGCGCGGGCCATGGTCGAGTCCGGCGCCGGCTTAACGGTAATCGACCCCTTCACCGCCCTCGGCGCTTCCCCCGCCACCACCTGCATCCGCACGCTGACCCCACCGCTGCCGATCACCCTCTACGCCCTGACCCGCGCCGATGAACCGCCACCGCACACGCTGGCCAAGCTGCTGGAGATCTTCGGCCAGCGCGCCGACGCGATGCTGCAGCGGCTATAGCACGTAGTGCATGATCGCCACGAAATGCAGCACGCTGCCGCCGATCACGAACAAGTGCCAGATCCCATGGGAGTGCCGCAGGCGGTGCTCCAGGGCAAAAAAGATGATGCCAACGGTGTACAGCACGCCGCCCGCCGCCAGCCAGATAAACCCCGCCGTGCCCAGCGCGGCCATCAGCGGCTTGACCGCCACCAGCACAATCCAGCCCATCACCGCATAAATGACGATGGACAAAATGCGCGCCTCGGAACGCGGTTTGATCTCCTGCAAAATGCCGATCACCGCCAGCCCCCACACAATCCCGAACAGCGTCCAGCCCCACGGCCCGCGCAGGGTCACCAGGCAAAACGGCGTGTAACTGCCGGCAATCAACAGGTAGATGGAAAAGTGATCGACCTTCTGCATGATCTCTTTTCGCCGCCCCTGCACGCTGTGGTACACGGTGGACGCGCTGTACAGCACCATCAGCGTAAAACCATAGATCGCCACGCTGACGATCTTCCAGGGGCTGCCATCCAGACTGGCCACCACCAGCATCCATACGGCGCCAATACACGCCGCGACAGCACCGAGCAAATGGCTCCAGGCGTTGAATCGTTCCCCGTGGTACATGTGTCACTGACCTCCCGTAACCGTTGACGACTGGCCGCAAGCCTCCGGCCTTGGGCATCAGAGTGCAAGTGCCATGTGACGTTCCGAGGACGCCGCGCGCATTTGCGGGCACAATCGAGCCACATTCTCGTCACGCCGCAGCCTCCAGCGCGAGTCGGAGGTTATTTTGGTTGTCATGGTCGCTCCACGGGTTTGCCGTCGTGGGCTGTACCCTAGGCGTGATTCAGGAGGCTATCAATCAAGCTGGGCGGTGGATCATTACAGTTGTAGTAATGGAGCATCAACGAACGCTGAGCCGAGCCGAAAGATGATCTCAATGTAAGAGGGGGCTTGCCCCCGATGGCAGAGTGTCAGTTGATACATCACTTATGACCCACCGCTATCGGGGCACGCCCCTTCTACATTTGCTCAGTAGGTCTGTTTGGGACAAGTTCGTGCACGGCCCAAAATCTTGCAGGAGAAATCCGAAGCCCCCAGGCCTACAGCCTCATATCAATGCTCACCGCCTCCAAGCCTTCAAGCGGATAGCTGCGGTATTCATAAACCTCCCCACGAACAATGAGATGGAGAGCTCCATCCTTCTGGATCACTTGGACATCAGGCTCTTTGGTTTTTAGAAATGGATGTGCCGAGACCAATGACGTGAGTATTTCGTGATCATTATCCAGATCCTTATGCACGTAGTACCTGTAGGAAAAGCCCACCGTCGCACCACCCTGATTATCCCGCACGCCATAAAGGGAGTTGCCGTTACTCAAGGAATGCTTGAGTACGACCTCATCCAACTCCGGCGTACCGGGGCTCATCAACCAACCAACGCCCAAGTACCCGAGACACACCACCAGCAGCCCATTGAGCAAGACCTGGACCGGCCACTTAATACCCTTGAGCTCTGGCATATTCGATGCCCTCCTTGATCCAGTGCTGGTCGCTATGGTCATCGCCATAAGGCGCATCACCCCACCAGTCTCCAAACTCCGGCCGAGATGTCCCCGCCGCTTTTTGCGCAGCACCGGCTGCTCTCAATAACACGCCTTCAGGAATCCCCAACACCGTACCGGTAACCCCATAGTTAAAGTTACCGAACGCCTCGTACTCGCGACTTTTCTGTTTGTAATCCCAAGGGCCACGCCCTCTGACTTGTGAATAAAACCATGAATAGGTGAACGCCGAACCTGGCTTCAAATGCATCCTGCGGTTGTTGGCCAGGGCGATATTGTCTTGCAGCGAAACGCCTTGGGGCATTGGAGGGACAGCCATTTGCGAATCCTTGCTGATGGGGTTGAGCGTCAAAAGCTAGCACTCGAAAATCAGCCAAAACTCGGGAAAAGAACTTACAGAAGCTTCACACTACTTTTCGATCTACGTCTTACATCTGTTAGGGGCAAAGTAAGACTTTATTGGGGCCGGCGTGAGTACCGCATGGCGATGGCCGTCGATGCAAAGTACCTACGACTTGTGGCAGGCCGAGCATCGGGAGCAGCCAATGATTGAGCGGTTTGCGCGGATTGACTAAGGAAAAAGCCTACCGGACGCTCAACGCGCCATGACGTTAACCACTACATGCAAAATGAACGCAGGTCCGTAACAAGGTTTCCCCTGCTCATCCTCGATTCTCCAGACTGAAGCCACCGTGCAGGTCTCCTTGGGTGCTGCAAACTCCACACTGATATGCACCGGCTGGCCCGGCAGCGTATCGGCAATAGGGAGCTCGCTGTACAGGCTACGCAAATGAATATCCATCACAACCTCCAACTGACCCTGTGGATCGGTGCGGCGGGCAATCACATATTCCCTATCAACACGCACCAGTCGTCGCCCGCGCCAGGGTCGTGTCCCCAGGTTCTGAATCTCCCAGGTTTTCTGAAAAACTTCCCCCGGCAACACGACGGCTTGATCAGGCGTCGTGACATCGGCATTGAACACCGCAACGTCATCCGGATCATCAATACCTGCAGCCCGATTGGTGGTAGCCATTGAGTACGCATTAGCGGGCGCGCCTGTCAGGTCAGCGAAGTAGCGAAACAACAGCAAGGGAGAAACCTGCAATGCCTTCGCCAGCTTGATCAGCGTGCGTACCGACGGGTCCCTGGACGCTCCAGCCGCTAGACCGTACAGGTAGGTTCTGGAAATTCCTGCTTCCTTGGCCAGCGCAGTCAGCGGCTTGCCCAATTCGCGGCTGCGCCGTGCAACCAATGACCTGAGGGTATCTCGCGTTCTTATATTCATACGAAGTGTACGGTTCCCGTTTTTAGGTGAACGTCATTTCTTTGTCCGCCAAAAAAGACAACCTGTCCGCCGCCCCGTGTCTTGAACCATGCACACTCGCCACCTGCTGGCGCTGGCGATGTTGTGAAGGACATGGATGGAACCCTTTTAGCCGGTCATATCCAGTGTCGTAGTTTCTCGCATGCTTGCGAACCTAGTGTTTGTTGCATTCCTTTACATCTACCTTTGGATATAGCCATGAACCACATTAAAGCGTGCTGTGAATCCATTGCTCAAACAGGCTTCGGCACCCTGCAAATATCAGAAGCGATGCTGCTGGATTACAAAAAAATCGTTGATGGATACCCCGCAATATCACCAGCCACCAAAGCCTCGTTTTCCTTCGAAAAAGACACCGATGGATTTTTCCCCTTTGGCACTGAGTACTCGAGCCTTGAGGAGCAGCCAGACCTATGTGAGCGATTTTGTTACTGGCCTGCACATTCATTAAAACGAAGAGCCTTTGAATTCACACGAAGTGATTTTTTTGCCGTCGTCACAGCTTTTGAACAACAGGTCAGCGAGCTTGCCCAGGGATTGATGGACGGAATTTGCGCGGAGTTTGGAGCCACTTCGTTGAACTCTTTGCGTGCAGCGTCCTATCTGCAACTGTGTGTCTATGGAGCTAATTCCGGGTCGGGCCAGCGCCAGTTTGCTCAGGATCCTCACGAGGATGGTCATCTGTTGTCCTTTATCAAGCCTACTCGTGATGGCCTCGTTCTGGTTCGAGGCAGCTCGTTGGAGCCGGTGCGCCTCTTGGAGAACGAGGTAGCAATCTTGGCCGGATCGTTACTGACCGAGCTCTCGGATTGTGCGATTCCCGCTATGTACCACGCGGTTCTGACGCCTCGGAGACCAATGCCGCGAAGCTCTCTCATTTACTTCGTCAACCCTGATTCGGAGCAGGAACTGACAAGCTTTTTCCGCCACCAGCCGATCGACTTGAAAAACGCCGCCAACACGCGCCATACCAGCTTCGGTAATCACCCCCTTCAATTGATCTGATACCCAGGCGGCTGAGCGCTTCATGACTCCAGACTTCAACGCTTTTTATCTCGAAGGCCTGCTACTGGGCATCGGACTGTTCGCCGCTCCTGGACCGAAGGACACCCTGGTTATTCGCCAGGGTGTCAGTCGCAGCCCTGTCTGGGGGGTGGTGGCGGTATGCGTGTTCGCCGACATCATCCTCATCGCTCTTGGGGTCATGGGCTTGGGCTCGTTACTTGGCAGAGAGCCAGGTTTCGTGGCGTTTCTGCTGCTGTCGGGAGCGGCCTATCTATTGTGGTTCGGCTGGCAGCGGTTATTGGCTTGTCTGCGTAACCAATCGATGCCGGACACTCGAAGCAACCTCACCTCACAACGGGGATTGCTGCGCACAGCGGTGATACTTGGATTTGCCAATCCGTATGCTTGGCTGGATACCGTGGTGCTAATTGGCTCTATTGGCGCGGCAAAGCCCGTCAGCCAACAAGCGCTCTTTGCCAGCGGAGCAATGACCGCGTCGCTGGTGTGGTTTGTAGTTTTGGCGTTAGGGTGCCAGAGGTTGACGGGGCTATTTCGTTCGGCGAAGGTCTGGCGTTTATTGGACGCAGGCGTGGTGATTTTGATGGTGTATCTGGCGGGTATGCTGATTGCTGATTTTCATCAGCTGCAGCGTCTCTGAACCGGAAAAGGCCCTCATCACAGGACGCCTTTCATTTCTCAGAAAATGCGCAGCTCAGGCCAGGCCTGACTCGACCAGCAAGGCTTCCAGCCCCATTAAATCCGGCACCTTCGCCACATGTTCGCCCACCTGCACCGCTGCCAGCTCCAGCGGGCTGAGCGGCACGTCCACGTAGCTCAACTCGCTGTCGAGCTTGTAGGAGCGTGGGATGCCTTGGATCACCAGGGCGATGAACTTCAAGGTTGGCCACCCGCCCAGGGCATTCAGCACCACGATGCGTGAGCGTTCGCCGACGACAAGGGCTTCGCCGCAAGCAGCTTCAAAGCTGATCAGGGGGATTTGCCGCTCACGCCAGGTGACTTGCCGCAAGTACCAGGGCGGGGCGTCGCTGGCTGGTTCGCCGCGTTGGAAGTCGATCAGTTCGGCGATGGCGACGTTGGGCAGGATCAAATGCCGGTCGGCCAGGGGCAGCAGCAAGCCGGTGACTTGGCTGGCGCGGTGGTCAAGCATGGGACTTGCTCCAGTAGGCGATGCTCTCCAACAGCACCGACTCCTGGTACGGCTTGCCCAGGTAGTCGTTGACGCCGATGGCCATAGCGCGGTCGCGGTGTTTCTGGCCGGTGCGCGAGGTGATCATGATGATCGGCAGGCGCATCAGCCGTGGGTCGTTGCGCACTTGGATCGCCACTTCGAAGCCGTCCATGCGGGGCATTTCGATATCCAGCAGCATCAGGTCCGGGGTGTGTTCTTCGAGCACGGCCAGGGCGTCGATGCCGTCCTTGGCGGTGAGCACGTTCATGCCGTTGCGTTCCAGCAGGCGGCTGGTGACTTTGCGCACCGTCACCGAATCGTCGACCACCAGCACCAGCAGCGGGCGTTTTTTCAACGGGTCGTTGAGGATCAGCGGCGCATCGCTCGCCTGGGCCGGCAACACCGGTGGCCGGGCGCGGATATGCGCCAGCAGGTCGATGATCAGCACCACGCGACCGTCCCCCAGAATGGTCGCCCCCGACACGCCTTTTACCCCGGCAAATTGCGGGCCCAGGCCCTTGACTACAATCTCGCGCGTTCCGGCCATGGCGTCCACATGCACCGCCACATGCCGCTCGTTGCACTGCACCAGCAACACCGGCACCGGCTGGTACTGGCCCAGCAGTTTCGGCCGCGCGACGGTGTGCAGCAGGTCGCCCAAGTAGAACAGCTCATAGCGCTGGCCGGCATATTCGTAGAACGGCGGGTCCTGCTGATAGTGGCCCGCCAGCTCATGGGGCAGCACACGCACCAGGCCCTCTATGGTGTTGAGCGGGATCGCGTATTGCTCGTCCGCGCACTGCACCATCAAGGCACGATTGACCGACACCGTGAACGGCAGGCGGATGCGGAAATGCACGCCCTGCCCTGGCGTCGAGTCGATCACCATCGAACCGCCGAGCTGGCGCACTTCTTCATGCACCACGTCCATGCCCACGCCGCGCCCGGAAATCTGGGTGATTTTTTCCGCAGTGGAAAAGCCCGGTTGCAGGATGAACTGCAACACATCGCGGTCGCTGATCTCTTGCTGAGGGCCCAGCAGGCCGCGCTTGATCGCCTTGCGCCGCACCGCGTCCAGCGGCACGCCGGCGCCGTCGTCGCGCATGTCGAAAATGATATCGCCGCCTTCGTGGGTCAGGTCCAGGGTGATGCGGCCTTTCTGCGGTTTACCGGCAGCCAGGCGCACCTCCCGAGATTCCAAGCCGTGGTCGACGGCGTTGCGCAACATGTGCTCCAACGGCGCCACCATGCGCTCCAGCACGTTGCGGTCCATTTCGCCCTCGGCATTGCCGACGATGAACTCGACATCTTTGCCCAACTCACTCGCCACCTGCCGCACGATGCGTTTGAGCCGTGGCAGCATGCGTTCGAACGGCACCATACGGGTGCGCATCAGGCCTTCCTGCAACTCGGTATTGATGCGCGCCTGTTGCTGCAACAGGTTGTGCGCATCCTGGTTGCGCCGCTCCAGGGTTTCCTTGAGGTCGAGCAAGTCCGAGGCCGACTCGAACAACGCGCGGGACAGCTGTTGCAGTTGCGAGTGGCGGTCCATTTCCAGCGGGTCGAAGTCTTCATAGCCCAGGCGCTCGGCCTCGACCTGCTGGCGACTGAGAATGCGGCCCTGGGTTTCGGTGTCCAGGCGGCGCAATTGGTCGCGCATGCGCTCGATGGTGGTTTCCACCTCGTTGAGGGCGACGCCGGCATCGTTGATCTGTTGCTCGATGCGCCCGCGGAAGATCGAGGTTTCGCCGGCCAGGTTGACCAGATCATCGAGCAGATCCGCCGAGATTTTCACCGTATCGGCGGCCGGGTCCACCGCCGCCTCGGCCTTGCCCGCCGGCAATGCCACCGGTGTCGGCGACTCGTTGCTGGGGTGCACCAGGCTCTTGATGCGCTCGATCAGTTTGTCCACCGAACCCACCGGCAAGCCGTCGGCCACCGCGTCGATCATCTGCGCCAGGCGGTCGTGGCAGCCTTGCAGCAGCGCGAACAGCTCCGGGCTCGCAACCAGTTGGCCAGCGGACAACCCTTCGTAGAGAAACTCCAGTTCATGGGCCAGGTCGCCAATCGGGCCGATCTCGACCATGCGCGCGCCGCCCTTGAGGGTGTGCAGGTCGCGCAGCAGGGTTTCGACTTCCTGGCGGCTGCTCGGCTCGGCCTGCCAGCGCAGCAGCGCGGCGCCGGAGCTATCGAGGATGTCGGCAGCCTCTTCGAGGAAAATCTCCAGCAGTTCCGGGTCGGCGCTTGATGCTTCCACCGCCGGCGTCGGGGCCGTGGGGGTGCCGTTATGACGCAACGCCCGGACCTTGGCGACCAGCTCCGTACTGTCGCTCAAGGGCTTGTGCTGGTGCAGCTCTTCCAGTTGCAGCGCGAGCCGTTCATGGCTGGCCATCAATATGTGCGAGAGTTCGTTGGAATAGCTATAGCGCCGGTCGACCAGACCTTCGTAAAGGCATTCCAATTCATGGGCCAGCTCAGCCACCGGCTCTATCTCGGCCATGCGTGCGCCGCCCTTGAGGGTGTGCAGGTCACGCTGCAACGACGACAACGGCGCCATGCTCTCGGGTTCCAGCAACCAGCGCTTGAGGGACTGCCCGGCGCTATCGAGGATATCCACCGCTTCTTCCAGGAAAATCTCGACGATCTCGTCGTCCACAGTGGTGGCGTGATCCAACTGCCGCGTCGCCGCGCCCAGTTCGGCGATGCTCGGCGCACGGTCGCCCTGGTGGGTAATCAGGCCGGTGGCGGCCGGATCGAGGGCTTCGTCCAGCAGCTCGCGCAAGGCGTGTACCCGGGCCGGTGCGGGGCTGATTTCCTGGCCGGCGGCGAGCTGGTCGAGCATGTTGATCAACGCGTCATGGGCCTGTTCGGCCTCCTGGAAAAACCGTGCGCTGACTGCCAGGCTGCTTTCTTCCACAGCGCCGTACAGGTCGAGCAAGGCTTCGCAGAGTTCGTCGATGGCATGCAGGTCGGCGTGCTGCGCGCCTTCGCCGAGGGTGGTCAACTCATCCAGCAAGGCCGTGAGTTCCTGGCGTTCGCCGGGGTGTTGCTGCCAGCGACGCAGCAGGTTTTCGGCGTCGAGCAGGATATCCATGCCCTGGGCCAGGAAGTCAGCGATCAGTTGCGGATTGCGCTTGATGCGCAGGCCGGCGGTGGGCGCATCGAGCAGCGCCTGGAGCTGGCGTTCGAGCAACTGTTGGGTGCGAGCAATCAGGTCCGCCGCGCCTTTGATCGGCGCCAGGGGGTTGCTGTCCAGCTGACGCAACCCTCGCTGGAACAGGCCCTCGGCTTCCAGCAGCAGTTCCACTTCATCCAGATCCAGCGGTAAGCGGTGAGCCTTGTACTCGCGGGTCAGGTGGTCGAGCGGCCGCGCCAGTTCGGCGATGGGCGACACACCGGCCATGTAGGCACTGCCCTTGAGGGTGTGCAGGGCGCGTTGCAGTTCATCGCTGACTTGCAGCGGCACATGCTCGGCGGCCTGCTCCAGGAAGTGGTTGAGGCTGTCGAGATGGCTCTGGGCTTCGTTGCGGAAAATCTCCAGCAGCATCGGGTCATGGGCATCAGCGGAGGCCACCGCGGCACCGCTGGCCAACCCATGGGCACGAGCGGCCAGGGCGTCGACTTCATCGCGCTGGCGTTGGGCGCCCTGGGCAAAATCGGCAATCAATTCCGGCAACAGTGCCACGGTTTCATCCAACACCTGTTGCACCTCGGGGCCCAGGGCCACGCTGCGCTCCAGTACGCGGTTGAGCAGGTTCTCCACCGCCCAGGCCAGCTCCGCCAGCACCAGGGCGCGCACCATGCGGCCGCTGCCTTTTAAGGTGTGGAACGCGCGGCGCATCTCGCCTTGGGCGGTTTTATCCGCGCTGTTCGGCAAATAGCGGTGCAGCACCTCAAGGACTTCCTCAGTCTCTTCGAGGAAGACCTCACGCAGCTCGTCGTCGATAGGCGCTTCGTCGGCGGGCGGCGGCAACAGGCTGCCGGGGCGCTGCAACGCGGGAGGGTTGAGGCGCGAGGTGGGGCTGGCCAATGCGTCGAGTTGGGATTGGTTGGGGGCCGTGTCGGTGGAGAGTGCGCCGTCCGGTGCGACCAGCGCCTGGCGCCAGGGTTTTTCCTCCGGCAGGTATCCAAGGGCAGCCAAGCCCTGGGTGGCCAGTTCCAGCACCCGTTCACCGGCTGCATCCGGATCTTGGAGCATGCGTTCGAGGTAGTACTCCAGGCTGCTGATCACGTCCGCGAAGTGCGCCAACTGCGTCTCGCTCGGCGGCTGTTCGTCGACCATCAACTGCGCATCCACGTAATCGCTGCAACCGCGCATCAGGCTGGCCGCCCGTGGCAGTGGGATCATGGCCAGCGCGCCGCGCACCTGGCTCAGCAGTTCCGGCAGGGATTCCAGGCGCTGGCGGTCCCAGTCGGCTTCGAGGCAATCAATCACCAGTTCTTTGGCCTGGCGCAGGCACTGGCAGGATTCGCGGATCACCAACTGGTGGATCTGGGTCAGGTCGGTGGTGGGCAAGCGGCTTTCTTCGCGGCTTTCCGGCTCAACGGTTCCGGCCATACCGGCCAACGTGGCTTCGACATACAGCAACGCGCCGGCCACATCCATCAGCACCGCATCGTCCGGTTCACGATGCCCCTGGGCCAGGCTCAACACCACGGCGAGCTGGTCGATAATCACTTTGCGCGGCTGGCCGAAGCCCAACACCGCCAGGGTATCGGCGATCTGTCGCAACGGCGCCAGCAGCGCGTCAAGGTCACTGGCGTGCTGACGGTCGCTGCGCACGAACAGGTCCAGACGCTCCTTGACCCGCACCAATTCCTCGCACAATGCGCCGAGCACCGACCCCATGGCATTGCGATCGGGCCCGGCCATGCGCGCGCGCTCGGCATCCACCACAGCGCTGTCGGGCAAGGCTTCGTCCAGGCCGTAACGTTCTTTCAGGCTCTGCATGCGCGGCGTCGGCCGGGTGACCTTGGCGACATAGAACAGCAGGCTTTTGAGCAACTCATCCGGTGCCGGTTGGTTGATGCCGTTGATGCCCTGGGCCAGCAGGCGCTTGAGTTGCTTGTCGCTGGCCTTGAGCAGGCTGCGCAGCGCCGGGCTGTTGGCAATCACGCCAGTGAGCATGCCCTCCACCAGCGCCGAGGTCACTTGCCATAACGGCAACAGTGGCGCGCCCTGGCACAGCGCTTCGAGACGCGCGAACACCCGCGCCATGTCTTCCAGATTGCTTGGGCCGTGATCTTCGCGCAGCAGCCCGACCAAGGCCTGTTGCAGCAGGTGGTGCCATTGGCGCAATTGGGTCGGCAGATCGGGCCCGGCGCGCTGGGCCAGGGCGTCTTCGGGTAAAGGTGCGATCGACAGCAGTTGCGGGCTGAACAGGCTGGTTTCCGAGAGCAGGCTTTCTCCGCGCGCACTGCGCAGGTCGTTGAGCAGCGGCAGCACCACCAACGGCAGGTCGCGGCGGGCGCTATGTACGCGTTCGAGGTACAGCGGCAATTGGCCGAGAGCTTGTTGCAGCAGGCCGATGCTCTCATCGCGCTGCCCCACCTGCCCGTCGCGCAGGGCCAGGGCCAGGGCCTCGATCTCCTCGGCCAGCAGCGCCGCGCCGTAGAACTCGACCATTTGCAGCGCGCCATGCACCTGATGGATACCGGCCAGGCATTCGTCGATCACATCGCCGTCGGCGGTTTCGACATAAGCGTCCAGCGCCGAGCGGGCGTGTTGCAGGGTCTCGGCAATGTCGCCCTTGACCCATTCGAGGGCCACGTAGTCGTGCCGGTCAACCATAACTGCTCCGCTTTGAATTCATGAGTTGCTGGTGTTCTTGAAACCTGTACCTATCAACTGTCGACCTGTTTGGGCGGCGGCAGGGTGAAGCCCGACACCGACCGGCGTAACTGGCTGGCCATCTTCGCCAGGTTACCGATGCTCTCGGCAGTGGCGGTGGAGCCCGACGAGGTCTGCGTGGTGATCTGCTGGATCACATTCATGGTCAGGGAGATCTGCCCCGCCGACGAGGTTTGCTGTTGCGCCGCGTTGGAGATGCTCTGGATCAGCGCCGCCAGGGTTTTCGACACGCCTTCGATTTCCTCCAGCGCCACCCCGGCGTCCTGGGCCAACCGCGCGCCGCGCACCACTTCGGTGGTGGTCTGCTCCATGGAGATCACGGCTTCGTTGGTGTCGGCCTGGATCGCCCGCACCAGGGTCTCGATCTGCCGAGTGGCGGCCGACGAACGCTCGGCCAGGCGTTGCACTTCATCGGCCACCACCGCGAAACCACGCCCGGCATCCCCGGCCATGCTGGCCTGGATCGCCGCATTCAGGGCGAGGATGTTGGTCTGGTCGGCAATATCGTCGATCAGGCTGACGATATCGCCGATCTCCTGGGACGATTCGCCCAGGCGCTTGATGCGTTTGGCGGTGTCCTGGATCTGTTCGCGAATGTTGTCCATGCCATGGATGGTGTTGTGCACCACCTCATTGCCCTTGTTGGCGATTTCCACCGAGCGCTCGGCCACGGCCGAGGATTCGGCGGCGTTGGCCGACACCTGATCGATGGACTGGGCCATCTGATTGATCGCGGTGGACGCCTCGGCGATCTGCTGGGCCTGGTGCTCGGACGCCTGGGCCAGGTGCATGGCGGTGGCCTGGGTTTCCTGCACCGCGCCGGCCACTTGGCCGGCGGTGAGGTTGATGGTGGCCACCAGATCGCGCAACTGATCCACGGAATAGTTGATGGAATCGGCGATGGTGCCGGTGAAGTCCTCGGTGACCGACGCCGTCACGGTGAGATCGCCGTCGGCGAGGTCTTCGATTTCATCGAGCAGGCGCATGATCGCGTTCTGATTGCGCTCGTTCTTCTCGGCGGTTTCGTGCAGTTGGCGATTGGTCTCGCGCACCATCACCAGGCCGATCAGGATGATCGAGGTCAGCGCCAGCAAGCCCAGCACATAGCCGCCGATAGTGTCGAAGCTGCGCCCGCTGGCCAGGTTCTCGAAACCGGTGGCCAGGTGCGAGGCTTCATCGAGCAGGGTCTGGGACAGGTTGAAGATATTGCTCGCCGAGGCGCGCACCTGGAACAACTGCGGCGAGGTTTCGAGGATTTCATCCACCGAGCCGGACACGAACTCGAACAACTCGGCGATTTCCGCCAGCCGCGCGCGGGCATCGCGGTCTTCAACCTGGGTGATGCGCAGTCCTGGGTTGCCGTTGAGCATGCCATTGAGCACCTGGCCGAAGCGGTTGGCGTCACGGCCAAAGGCGTCGGCGGCTTGCACGGCGGTTTCGTCGCCGGCCAGCACGGTATTGACCGCGCCCAAGATACGTTCGGCCAGCAACGATTGGCGCTGGGCCACGGCCACCTGGCTGGCGGGTGCGCCGCGCTGCAACAGGATTTCGACGACTTTTTCCGACTCCATCTGCAATTGCGGCACGGTTTCGGCCAGAGTCGCGGCCACTTGATGCAGGGACAGCACCGTCTGCTCGCTGGCCAGAATCGCGTCGGTGTTCTTCAGCAGGGCTTCCCAATCGGTCTGCACCGCGCGCATTTCGGCGCGCACGGCGCTGGGGGCGGCGGGCAGGCCGGTTTGCGGGTCGCCTTTTTTCAGGTAGCCCCAGCGCTGGGCAAAGTCGTTGCGCGCCTCGCCCAGCAGCTTGAACGCCGCGGCTTTGCCGGCGGCGGCCTCGGTGGCGTTCTTGGCGATACGTTGGGACAGCACGCGCAATTCACCGGCGTGGCCGATGTACTGTTTGTCGTAGGTGGACTGGGTATTGAGGTAGGCGAAGTTGGCGAACAACAGCATGATGAACACGATCAGCGCGATAAACAGCACGATGATCTGCGAGCGGCTACGCGAGCCGGCCTGGGGTTTGACGGTGGTCGCGGTGGTCATGGGGCAACATCCATGAAACCTGGCGTCTGGGCCAGGGCGAACGGGCTGAAGACCTGCCACGACGGGTCGCCGTCGAAATGCCCCTGAATAAACGGCGCGTCCGGCGCGGCGTTGGCCAATAAGGCGTCCTGTGCGAAATGCTGCATGCCCACCACCTCGTCCACCAGCAACCCAACAAACAGGTCATTGAATTCCACCACCAGCACCCGCCGTTGCTTGCGCGCCCTGGACAGCGCCTCGCCAAGGAACCCACCAAGGTCCATCACCGGCAATAAACGCCCGCGCAGGTTAGCCACACCTCGTACCCAGGTCTTGACCCCGGGCATTAAAGTGCAACGTGGCTCATGCAAAACTTCGGCAACTTCTCCCATTGGCGCCACGAACCAATGGGCGCCCACCCGAAAGCCGATCCCGCTCCAGCGCTGCAAGCCGGCATCCTGGGAGGGCAGGTCGGCGGCCAGCAGGCGGCAGCGACGGTCGATGTCCAGCAACAGCTCGAAAGCGGTTTGCGACTCGGTCATGATGGCGTGCCGTCAGCCGGCCAGCACCTTGTTCAGGGTGGCGATCAGGGTGTCTTCGTCCACCGGTTTGGTCAGGTAATCCTTGGCACCCTGGCGCGCGCCCCAGATTTTGTCGGTTTCCTGATCTTTGGTGGTGATGATGATGATTGGGATGCCGTTGGTTTCCGGCTCTTTGGACAGCTGACGGGTGGCCTGGAAGCCATTGAGGCCCGGCATCACGATGTCCATCAGCACGGCGTCGGGTTTTTCCTGGCGGGCCAGGGCCACGCCGTCCGCGCCGTTTTCGGCCTTGAGCACTTCGTGGCCGTGCTTTTCCAGCATGCCGGTGAGTTTGTACATTTCGGTCGGCGAATCGTCGACGATCAGAACACGTGCCATGGTTTTTCCCCGCTACATTGGTCGGCGCCGGCCCTTGTGAGGCGGCGTCAGTGTGCTTGTTCCACTGCGGCGAACCCAGGCACATAGGCCTTGATTGCACCCAGCAGTTCTTCCTTGCTGAAAGGCTTGGTCAAAAACTGATCGACCCCCACGATGCGTCCCTTGGCCTTATCGAACAGGCCGTCCTTGGACGACAGCATGATCACCGGGATCGCCTTGAACGCCGGGTTGTTCTTCACCAGCGCGCAGGTCTGATAGCCATCCAGGCGCGGCATCATGATGTCGACAAAGATGATGTGCGGGTGATGATCCACGATCCGCGACAGGGCATCGAAACCGTCGATGGCCGTAATGACATCGCACCCCACGTTCTTCAACAGCGTCTCGGCGGTGCGGCGGATCGTTTTCGAATCGTCGATCACCATCACTCTCAAGGCGTTGGAATGCTGTTCCATATCTGCTCTACCATCGCCACAGCGAATCGGTTTTCGGTGTGTACTGCCTGACATTGCCCAAGATGAACGTCGCAAGCCTTGGAATTCAAGGGCTGCTGCGCCGTGGCAGCCTTTTTAGCACAGTCTCGGGGAGCAATCTATCGAGGCACTGGCCAGGTGGTTTTTCCTTGACCCACAACAGCGTCAGCGCCACTCTGACGCCACTTTTATGCGCCCCATTTGCTAGAGGAAATCCCCCATGAGCGTTCGCGTCGGCATTGTCATGGACCCTATCGCCAGCATTTCCTATAAAAAGGACAGCTCGCTGGCCATGCTCCTGGCCGCCCAGGCCCGCGGCTGGACCCTGTTCTATATGGAGCAGCGCGACCTGTACCAGGGTGAAGGCCAGGCTCGCGCACGCATGCGCCCGTTGCAGGTGTTCGCCAATCCTGAAAAGTGGTTCGAACTGCAAGACGAAATCGACAGCCCCCTGAGCGACCTGG
Source organism: Pseudomonas sp. S4_EA_1b (assembly GCF_016307435.1). Lineage (NCBI taxonomy): Bacteria > Pseudomonadati > Pseudomonadota > Gammaproteobacteria > Pseudomonadales > Pseudomonadaceae > Pseudomonas > Pseudomonas sp. S4_EA_1b. Next base: position 51,415 of record NZ_JAEILC010000100.1, read on the forward strand.
ACGTGATCCTGATGCGCAAGGACCCGCCGTTTGACATGGAATTCGTCTACTCCACGTACCTGCTGGAGCAGGCCGAACGCGACGGTGTGCTGATCGTCAACAAGCCGCAAAGCCTGCGCGACTGCAACGAAAAGCTGTTCGCTACCCTGTTCCCACAATGCACGCCGCCCACTGTGGTGAGCCGCCGCGCCGATGTGCTGCGTGAATTTGCCGCCAAGCACGGCGACGTAATCCTCAAACCCCTGGACGGCATGGGCGGCACTTCGATCTTCCGGCACCGCGCCGGTGACCCCAACCTGTCGGTGATCCTGGAAACCCTGACCGTGCTGGGTAGCCAGCAGATCATGGGCCAGGCATACCTGCCGGCGATCAAGGACGGCGACAAGCGCATCCTGATGATCGACGGCGAGCCGGTGGACTACTGCCTGGCGCGCATTCCTGCCGCCGGCGAGACCCGTGGCAACCTGGCCGCCGGTGGGCGCGGTGAGGCGCGGCCGCTGTCGGACAAGGACCGTTGGATCGCCGCCCAGGTCGGCCCGACCCTGCGGGAAAAAGGTCTGCTGTTTGTCGGCCTGGACGTAATCGGCGAGCATCTCACCGAAATCAACGTGACCAGCCCGACGTGCATTCGCGAGATCGACAACGCATTTGGCACGAACATCGGCGAAATGTTGATGGCTGCCATTGAGCGCAAGCTACAAGCCAAGTGACATAGAACAGCCGGATACACACCAACATTGCGTTATCATGCGCGACCTGTGAAACGCGCGATGTTGGTTTTCTTGTTATGACACTCCCGTCCGAGCTGCCCCCCGAACTCTCCCACAGCGGCGTGCGCCCGGCTGATCGGCTCGGTTTCACCCTGTTCCTGGCGGCGTTGATTCACCTGGCCGTCCTCCTCGGCGTGGGTTTCACCATGGTCGAGCCCAAGCAGATCACCAAGACCCTGGAAATCACCCTCTCCACCTTCAAAAGCGAAAAAAACCCCGAGAAAGCTGATTTTCTTGCTCAGGACAACCAGCAAGGCAGCGGCACGCTGGACAAGAAAGCCATCCCCAAGACCACTGAAGTGGCGCCTTTCCAGGACAACAAAGTCAATAAAGTCACGCCGCCGCCAGCGCCCAAGCCCGAGGTCAAACAGGCTGCACCCAAAGCGGCCGTGACCACCGTCGCCCCCAAGCCGCAGAAAGCCCCGACCACGCGCGAAAAGACCAAGACCGAGCCGCAGCCCGAACCGGTGAAACCGGCGCCGACGTTCGACAGCTCACAGTTGTCCGACCAAATCTCCAGCCTGGAAGCCGAACTGGCCAACGAACAACAGCTGTACGCCAAGCGCCCGCGTATCTACCGCCTGAATGCCGCCTCCACCATGCGCGACAAAGGTGCCTGGTATAAGGACGAATGGCGCAAGAAGGTCGAGCGCATCGGCAACTTGAATTACCCGGAAGAGGCCCGCCGCCAGCAGATCTACGGCAATTTGCGCCTATTGGTGTCGATCAACCGCGATGGCACCCTGTATGAGGTGCAGGTGCTGGAATCCTCCGGCCAGCCGCTGCTGGACCAGGCCGCCCAACGCATCGTACGTCTGGCTGCACCGTTTGCGCCCTTTACCGGGGACTTGAACGATGTGGACCGCCTGGAAATCATCCGCACCTGGAAATTCGCCAGGGGCGATCGCCTTTCCAGCAACTGATCGCGCTCACACCCGGCTTGTCAGTTCGCCCCTGCGCCGCCACACTAGCGGGCATGAAAAATGTCAGCCCGACCTACCTCAAGCACCAATTCCTGATCGCCATGCCCCATATGGCCGACCCGAACTTTGCGCATACCTTGACCTACATCGTCGAGCACACCGCCAACGGTGCCATGGGGTTGGTCGTCAATCGCCCGCAAGAGCTGAACCTGGCCGATATCCTTGAGCAATTGCGCCCCGAAGTAGACCCGCCTGCTCGTTGCCAGGGCGTGCCGATCTACATTGGCGGCCCGGTGCAGACCGATCGCGGCTTCGTGCTACACCCCACCGGGCCGACGTTCCAGGCCACGGTGGACCTGGACGGTGTGTCGCTGTCCACTTCCCAGGACGTATTGTTCGCCATCGCCGATGGCGTGGGGCCCGAGCACAGTGTGATCACCCTCGGCTATGCCGGCTGGGAGGCAGGGCAACTGGAAGCCGAGCTGGCCAGCAACGCCTGGCTGACCTGCCCGTTTGACGCCGAGATTCTGTTCGGCACCGCCAGCGAACTGCGCCTGGACGCGGCGGCGGCCAAGCTGGGGGTCAACCTCAACTTATTGACCAGCCAGGCGGGGCACGCCTGATGGCATTGCGCTTGATCCTCGGGTTTGACTACGGCACCAAGCAGATCGGCGTGGCGGTCGGCCAGGTCATCACCGGCCAGGCCCGCGAACTGTGCACGCTCAAAGCCCAGAACGGCATCCCGGACTGGAATCAGGTCGAAGCCCTGATCAAGGAATGGAAACCCGACGCCGTGGTGGTCGGCCTGCCCTTGAACATGGACGGCACGCCCAGCGATATGTGCCTGCGTGCGGAAAAGTTCGCCCGCCGCCTCAATGGCCGCTACAACATCCCCTTCTATACCCACGACGAACGCCTGACCACCTTCGAAGCCAAAGGTGAACGCAGAGACCGTGGCGGGCAGAAGGGCAGTTACCGCGACAATCCCGTGGATGCCATCGCCGCCGCCTTGCTGTTGCAGGGTTGGCTGGATGAAAACACTGCTTTATTTGAATCCTGACTGACGCGGCTTGCCGCGTCTTTTTACGTTTGAGCCCGACCCCTGCCGCCACCTCGACGCGCAAGGCCTAGAAGGAGCCACCATGAGCCTGCCCAATCCCGCCGAACTGATCAGCCAGATGGCGATACGCCTCAAGGCGCACCTGGAACACCGCGGCATCCGCGAACCGCGTTTTATCGGCATCCGCACCGGTGGCGTATGGGTCGCCCAGGCGTTGCTCGAAGCGCTGGGCAGCGACGCGCCACTCGGCACGCTGGATGTGTCCTTCTACCGCGACGACTTCAGCCAGAACGGCCTGCACCCGCAAGTGCGCCCCTCCGCCCTGCCCTTTGAGATAGAAGGCCAGCACCTGGTGCTGATCGACGACGTGCTGATGAGCGGCCGCACCATTCGCGCGGCCATGAACGAATTGTTCGACTACGGCCGCCCGGCCAGCATCACCTTGGTGTGCCTGCTGGATCTGGATGCCGGCGAGCTGCCGATCAGCCCCGATGTGGTGGGCGCCACCCTGTCTTTGGCGGCCCATCAGCGGGTAAAATTGTCCGGTCCCACGCCGCTCGAACTCGAACTGCAAGACCTCGCCCCTTAAACCGCCTTGTAAAGAGTCCCCGCGATGACGCCTCTAGATGCCAAGCGCCCGCTGCAGCTCAATGCTCAGGGCCAGTTGCAACACTTCTTGTCCCTCGACGGTTTGCCCCGCGAACTGCTCACCGAAATCCTCGACACCGCCGATTCGTTCCTCGAAGTCGGCGGCCGGGCGGTGAAGAAAGTCCCGTTGCTGCGCGGCAAAACCATCTGCAATGTGTTCTTCGAGAACTCCACGCGCACCCGCACCACCTTTGAACTGGCGGCCCAGCGGCTGTCGGCCGACGTGATCACGCTGAACGTGTCCACCTCGTCGGCCAGCAAGGGCGAAACCCTGCTCGACACCCTGCGCAACCTGGAAGCCATGGCCGCCGACATGTTCGTGGTGCGCCACGGCGACTCCGGCGCCGCGCACTTCATCGCCGAACACGTCTGCCCGCAGGTGGCGATCATCAACGGCGGCGACGGCCGTCACGCCCACCCGACCCAGGGTATGCTCGACATGCTCACGATCCGTCGGCACAAGGGCAGCTTTGAAAACCTCTCGGTGGCCATCGTCGGCGACATCCTGCACTCGCGGGTGGCGCGCTCGAACATGCTGGCCCTGAAAGCTCTGGGTTGCCCGGATATCCGCGTGATCGCGCCGAAAACCCTGCTACCCATCGGTATCGAGCAGTACGGCGTGAAGGTCTACACCGACATGACCGCAGGCCTCAAGGATGTGGACGTGGTCATCATGCTGCGCCTGCAACGCGAGCGCATGGCCGGCGGCCTGCTGCCGAGCGAAGGCGAGTTCTACCGCCTGTTCGGCCTGACCACCACGCGCCTGGCCGGCGCTAAGCCGGATGCCATTGTGATGCACCCGGGGCCAATCAACCGCGGGGTGGAAATTGAGTCGGCGGTGGCCGACGGCAACCAGTCGGTGATCCTCAACCAGGTGACCTACGGCATCGCCGTGCGCATGGCGGTACTGTCCATGGCCATGAGCGGGCAAACCGCGCAACGTCAATTCGAGCAGGAGAACGCCCAGTGAAGCTCAGCATTCTCGGCGCCCGAGTCATCGATCCGGCCAGCGGCCTGGATCAAATCACCGATCTTCATGTGGAAGCCGGCAAGATCATCGCCATCGGCGCCGCCCCTGGCGGTTTCAGTGCCGGTCAGGTTATCGACGCCAAAGGCCTGGTGGCCGCACCTGGCCTGGTGGACCTGAACGTCGCCCTGCGCGAGCCGGGTTACAGCCGCAAAGGCAGCATCGCCAGCGAAACCCGCGCCGCCGCCGCCGGTGGCGTGACCAGCCTGTGCTGCCCGCCGCACACCAAGCCGATCCTGGACACTTCGGCGGTGACCGAGCTGATCCTGGACCGCGCCCGCGAAGCCGGCAATTGCAAAGTATTCCCTATCGGCGCCCTGAGCAAAGGCTTGGAAGGCGAGCAACTCGCCGAGCTGATTGCCCTGCGCGATGCCGGTTGCGTGGCGTTCGGCAACGGCCTGGAAAGTTTCCGCAGCACCCGCACCCTGTGCCGCGCTTTGGAATACGCGGCCACCTTCGACCTGACGGTGATCTTCCACTCCCAGGACCGCGACTTGGCCGAAGGCGGCCTGGCCCATGAAGGCGCCGTGGCCAGCTTCCTCGGCCTGCCGGGCATTCCCGAAACCGCCGAGACCGTGGCCCTGGCCCGTGACCTGCTGCTGGTGGAACAAAGCGGCGTGCGCGCGCATTTCAGCCAACTGACCAGCGCCCGGGGCGTGGCCCTGATCGCCCAGGCCCAGGCCCGCGGTTTGCCGGTGACGGCGGATGTGGCGTTGTATCAGTTGATCCTGACGGATGAGGCGCTGATCGACTTCTCCAGCCTGTACCACGTACAACCGCCCCTGCGCACCCTGGCCGACCGTGACGGTTTGCGCGCAGCGGTGAAGTCCGGCGTGGTCTCGGCGATATCCAGCCATCACCAACCCCACGAGCGCGATGCCAAACTGGCACCGTTCGGCGCGACCGAGCCAGGCATCAGCAGCGTCGAACTGTTGTTGCCACTGGCGATGACATTGGTGGAAGAAGGCTTGCTGGACCTGCCGACGCTGCTGGCACGCTTGAGCAGCGGGCCTGCCGAGGCATTGCGCCTGCCGGCGGGCAAGCTGGCGGTGGGGGCGGCGGCGGACCTGGTGCTGTTTGATCCGGCCCGTTCTACCGTGGTGGGCGAGCAGTGGCTGTCCAAGGGCGAAAACTGCCCGTTCATCGGCCATAGCCTGCCTGCGAGCGTGCGCTACACCTTGGTGGATGGGCGCATCAGCTACCAGGCCTAAAAGGTCGTCGCGAAAAAGGGTGGGAGGGAGCTTGGCCCCTCCCACCTTTTCAGCTTGAGAGATCAGCGTCCGTTATTGCGCTCGGCATTGCGGATGGATATCTGGGTATTCAACGTCCAGAAGTCATACAACACCCCCACCAGAAACAAACCACCGGTCAGCAGGTAGATCAAACCGGTGATCCACTTGCCCTGGTACATGCGGTGCACGCCGAATACGCCAAGAAATGCCAACAGTATCCATGCGACGTTGTATTCGATGGGCCCGGCGGTAAATCGCAGGTCAGCTTCGCGGTCCATGGCGGGAATCAGAAACAGGTCGATCAACCAACCGATACCCAGCAAGCCAAACGTGAAAAACCAGATCGTGCCGGTCACGGGCTTGCCGTAATAAAAGCGATGGGCACCGGTAAAACCGAAAATCCAGAGCAGGTAACCAATCACCTTGCTGTGGGTATCTTGCTGCGGACCAATCTGTTGATAGGTGTTCATCGCGTACCTCTTTTGCCTCGATAGATAAATTTTTTCACTTTCTTTGTGACTTTTTTACAGGCGCCCGACGTACGGCAAATGGTATCTTCGCTTCCCTGAAAGCCTTATGCCACCTGACCTGTGTAGGACAATTGCGGCGATTCGTCGCGTTTTTCCTGAATTTGACCCCAAGGTTCAGTCGACAAACGGCCTGAGAACGACACAAAAAGCTGTTATAAAGTTGCGCGCAAACCCATAAGAGCCACGCCTAATGCGACCATTTTTCAAGACATGGCTAACCATTTGCCTATTAATGCCACTGGCCGCCCACGCCACCAATCGTGAGCAACGACTTCCCAACGTCAACGGTTTCACCCCTAAAGTCCACAGCACACCGAGCACCGCCAAAGCGGCCAAGCCGACCGTCAGCCGTCCGACTCAACTGAGCAAGGCCCACGGTAAAACGACGCCAGGCCTGATGGCCGTCAACACCAAGCAGAGCAGCAACGTGCTCAGCCGCGCGGTGAATGTGCTCGGTACTCCTTATCGTTGGGGCGGCAGCAGCCCAAGTAAAGGGTTCGACTGCAGTGGTTTGGTGAAATATGCCTTTAACGATGTAAAAGCGGTGGATTTGCCACGCACCTCCAACGCCATGGCTGCCGGCCACGGTTTGAAGGTCGACCGCAAAGACCTGAAACCGGGCGATCTGCTGTTCTTCAAGTTGAAGAGCCGTCAGGTCAACCACGTTGCCATCTACCTGGGCAATGACCGTTTCATCCACGCGCCACGGCGTGGCAAGTCGGTGAGCATCGACACGCTGAAAAAGCCGTTCTGGGACAAGAACTACGTGATTGCCAAGCGGGTTCTGCCGAAAGAGCAGAACAACAACCTGCGCATCGTGCAACGCTGATCCTGAGCTGAAATGCAGTAGTAAATGTGGAAAGGGGCTTTTGGCCCCTTTCCACATTTGATTTGTGTCACTCACAAACCGTCAGATATCCCCAGGCGCCCTCGCCTTCTCCCGCGCCTCGTCCCGACTGATCACGCCCTGGGCAACAAGCGCCTTCAAACTCATATCCAGTGTCTTCATTCCCAACGCCGCGCCGGTCTGCATCGCGGAGACCATCTGCGCCACCTTGTCCTCGCGGATCAAATTACGAATGGCTGGCGTACCCAGCATGATTTCATGAGCCGCCACACGCCCGCCGCCGAGTTTTTTCACTAACACTTGCGATACCACCGCTTGCAGCGACTCCGACAGCATCGAGCGCACCATGGCCTTTTCCCCTGCGGGAAAGACATCCACCAGCCGATCCACAGTCTTCGCCGCCGACGTGGTGTGCAAGGTGCCGAACACCAGGTGCCCGGTCTCGGCGGCGGTCAATGCCAGGCGGATGGTTTCCAGGTCGCGCAGCTCCCCCACCAGGATGACATCCGGGTCTTCCCGCAAGGCCGAGCGCAACGCGACCGAAAAACTGTGGGTATCACGGTGCACCTGCCGTTGATTGATCAGGGCGGTTTTTGGCGTGTGGATAAATTCGATGGGGTCTTCCAGGGTCAGGATGTGCTGGCGACGGTGCTGGTTGAGGTGGTCGATCATCGCCGCCAGGGTGGTGGACTTGCCTGAACCGGTAGGCCCGGTCACCAGAACCAGACCGCGTGGCAACTGGGCGATACGCTGGAATACATCGCCCAGGCCCAGTCTCTCCAAACTCAGCACCTCGTTGGGAATGGTGCGAAACACGGCCCCCATGCCACGGTCCTGTTGGAACACATTGACGCGGAATCGCGCCACGCCGGGCAATTCGAACGCAAAATCCGTTTCAAGAGATGTTTCGAAATCCTTTTGCTGATAGTTGTTCAACAAAGGGCTCAGCAGATCGGCCACTTGGGGCGCAGAGAGTGCCGGCCAGTCCATCGGCCAAACTTCTCCATCCACACGTAGCATCGGCGCCAGGCCGGCCGATAAATGCAGGTCGGAGGCGCCACGGCGCACGCTGGCCTCCAGCAATTGAGTGATATCCATAGGGCTTTCCATTTCCAGTAGAATGCCGCGGACTCCATATCCACGGGCGCAACTTGAATGTCGACGATAGCAGACAACATTGGCCTGGTTAGCCAGCGCATCCGCGCCGCGGCCGAGGCCGTGCAACGTGACCCCGACAGCGTCCACTTGCTGGCCGTGAGCAAGACCAAACCCGCTCAAGCCGTGCGCGAAGCTTACGCCGCCGGCCTGCGTGACTTTGGCGAGAATTACCTGCAAGAGGCGTTGAGCAAACAGGTCGAATTGACCGACCTGCCCTTGAGTTGGCACTTCATCGGCCCCATTCAATCGAACAAGACTCGTGCGATCGCCGAGCACTTCGCTTGGGTGCATTCCGTGGACCGTCTGAAAATTGCACAACGCCTGTCCGAACAACGCCCAGCCGAGCTGCCGCCCCTGAACATTTGTATTCAGGTCAACGTCAGCGGCGAGGCCAGCAAGTCCGGCTGTACGCCCGCCGACTTGCCGGCACTGGCGAACGCCATCAGCGCCCTACCGCGCCTGACGTTGCGTGGCCTGATGGCTATTCCGGAGCCGACCGATGATCGCGCCGCGCAAGACGCCGCGTTCGCCACGGTGCGCGACCTGCAAGCCAGCCTGAATCTGCCGCTCGACACACTTTCCATGGGCATGAGCCACGACCTTGAATCGGCCATCGCCCAAGGCGCCACCTGGGTGCGGATCGGTACTGCCCTGTTTGGTGCCCGCGACTACGGCCAGCCATGAAATGGCTGACTTCCCTCTGAGTAAGGACCTGTCATGAGTAACACGCGTATTGCCTTTATCGGCGCCGGTAACATGGCGGCCAGTCTGATCGGCGGTCTACGGGCCAAGGGGCTGGAGCCGGCGCAGATCCGCGCCAGCGATCCGGGCGCCGACACCCGTGCCCGCGTCAGCGCCGAGCACGGCATCGAAACCTTCGCCGATAACGCCGAGGCCATCCGTGGCGTGGACGTGATCGTACTGGCGGTCAAGCCGCAGGCCATGAAAGCGGTGTGCGAAAGCCTGCGCCCCCATCTGCAGCCGCATCAGTTGGTGGTGTCCATCGCCGCCGGCATCACCTGCGCCAGCATGAACGCCTGGCTTGGCGCACAGCCGATCGTACGTTGCATGCCCAACACCCCGGCGCTGGTGCGCCAGGGCGTGAGTGGGCTGTATGCCACCGCCCAAGTGAGCGCCGAACAGCGCGACCAGGCGCAGGAATTGCTGTCCGCCGTGGGCATTGCCCTGTGGCTGGAGCAGGAGCAGCAACTGGACGCAGTCACCGCCGTGTCCGGCAGCGGCCCGGCGTATTTCTTTCTACTCATCGAATCCATGACCGCCGCCGGCGTGAAACTGGGCCTGCCCAAGGACGTCGCCGAACAACTGGCCGAGCAGACGGCCCTGGGCGCCGCGCATATGGCCGTGTCCAGCGATGTGGACGCCGCAGAGTTGCGCCGCCGCGTGACCTCGCCGGGTGGCACCACCCAGGCCGCCATCGAATCGTTCCAGGCCGGTGGCTTTGAAGCCTTGGTGGAGAAAGCCCTGGGTGCCGCGGCACACCGTTCGGCCGAGCTGGCCGAGCAACTGGGCAAATAATCGTCCCTTACGAAGGAATTAATGATGCTTGGACTCAATGACGCCCTCATCTTCATCATCCAGACCCTGGGCAGCCTGTATCTGCTGATCGTGTTGATGCGCTTTATCCTGCAACTGGTGCGGGCGAACTTCTACAACCCGCTGTGCCAGTTCGTGGTCAAGGCCACCCAGCCGCTGCTCAAGCCGCTGCGTCGGGTGATCCCGAGCCTGTTCGGGCTGGACATGTCTTCGCTGGTGCTGGCGCTGCTGCTGCAAATCCTGTTGTTCGTGGTGGTACTGATGCTGAACGGCTACCAGGCCTTTACGGTGCTGCTGTTGCCTTGGGCGCTGATCGGTATCTTCTCGCTGTTCCTGAAGATTCTGTTCTGGTCGATGATCATCAGCGTGATCCTGTCCTGGGTGGCCCCAGGCAGCCGCAGCCCAGGCGCCGAACTGGTCTACCAGATCACCGAGCCAGTGTTGGCGCCGTTCCGTCGCCTGATCCCTAACCTGGGCGGCCTGGATATTTCGCCGATCTTCGCGTTTATTGCCATTCAACTGATACAGAGTTGGGTGATTCCGCGCCTGGCGTTCTATGCATTCATGCCCAAAGAGCTGTTTGGCCTGATCTGACGCGCCGCAACGGTGGGAGGGAGCTTGCTCCCTCTCACTTTTTGTATCTGCACCATTGGATTGCATCCATGCAGGCCTTTGCTTGCCGCTGGGGTCCCCGCTCTTTAGACTTACGCCTCATTTAGACGAGAGCAGGGTCGATGCCAGCTGCCTTCCCCCCCGATTCTGTTGGACTGGTGGTGCCCCAAGTGGCGCACTTCAGCGAACCGCTGGCCCTGGCCTGCGGCCGGTCGCTGCCAGCCTATGACCTGATCTACGAAACCTACGGCCAACTGAACGCCACGGCGAGCAACGCCGTGCTGATCTGCCACGCCTTGTCCGGCCATCATCATGCGGCGGGCTTCCACAGCGTCGACGAGCGCAAGCCCGGCTGGTGGGACAGTTGCATAGGCCCCGGCAAGCCCATAGACACCAACAAGTTCTTTGTGGTCAGCCTCAACAACCTCGGCGGTTGCAACGGCTCCACCGGCCCCAGCAGCCTCAACCCGGAAACCGGCAAACCATTTGGCGCCGATTTCCCGGTGCTCACCGTGGAAGACTGGGTACACAGCCAGGCCCGCCTGGCCGACCTGCTGGGCATCAGCCAATGGGCCGCGGTGATCGGCGGCAGCCTGGGCGGCATGCAGGCGCTGCAATGGACCATCACCTACCCGGACCGCGTGCGCCATTGCCTGGCTATCGCTTCGGCGCCCAAATTGTCGGCGCAGAACATCGCCTTCAACGAAGTGGCGCGCCAAGCCATCCTCACTGACCCCGAGTTTCACGGCGGCTCGTTCCAGGAAGCCGGCGTGATTCCCAAGCGCGGCCTGATGCTGGCGCGCATGGTCGGCCACATCACTTACCTGTCCGATGACTCCATGGGCGAGAAATTCGGCCGTGGGCTCAAGAGCGAGAAGCTCAACTACGACTTTCACAGCGTCGAGTTCCAGGTGGAAAGCTACCTGCGTTATCAGGGCGAGGAGTTTTCCGGGCGTTTCGACGCCAACACCTACCTGTTGATGACCAAGGCCTTGGACTACTTCGACCCGGCCGCCCAATTTGATGACGACCTGGCGAGAACCTTCGAAGCCGCCAAGGCCAAGTTCTGTGTGATGTCGTTCACCACTGACTGGCGTTTCTCGCCGGCCCGCTCCCGCGAGCTGGTGGACGCCCTGATGGCCGCGCGCAAGGACGTCTGCTACCTGGAGATCGATGCTCCGCAAGGCCACGATGCCTTCCTGATCCCGATCCCGCGCTACCTGCAGGCCTTTAGCAACTACATGAACCGCATAACTGTGTGAGAACGCCATGAGAGCCGACCTGGAAATCATCCAAGACTGGATACCCGCCGGCAGCCGCGTGCTCGACCTGGGCTGCGGTGATGGCGAACTGCTGAGCTGGCTGCGGGACAACAAGCAAGTCACCGGTTACGGCCTGGAAAACGACCCGGACAACATCGCCGAGTGCGTGGCCAAAGGCATCAACGTGATCGAGCAGGACCTGGACAAGGGCCTGGGCAACTTTGCCAGCAACAGCTTCGACATCGTGGTGATGACCCAGGCCCTGCAAGCCGTGCATTACCCGGACCGCATCCTCGACGAAATGCTGCGCGTGGGCCGTCAGTGCATCATCACCTTCCCCAATTTCGGGCACTGGCGCTGCCGCTGGTACCTGGCCACCAAGGGCCGCATGCCAGTTTCGGATTTCCTGCCCTACACCTGGTACAACACGCCGAACATCCACTTCTGCACCTTCGAAGACTTCGAAGCCCTGTGCGGTGAGCGGGAAGCCAAGGTGATCAACCGCCTCGCCGTCGACCAACAGCACCGTCACGGCTGGGCGAGTAAACTATGGCCCAACCTGTTGGGCGAAATTGGCATCTACCGGGTCAGCAGCCCCGGTCTGGCCGACCACAAGATTGCCGTCTAATCATTTTCAAGAGGGACGCTCATGAGCCGCCTGGCTGTATTTCTATTGACCGCGTGCCTGGGCGCCAGCGCCATGGCCGCGGACGCTATCGACGCTAATCGCAAGAAAGACTTCGGTGATATCACCGTCCACTACAACACCTTCACCTCCAGCTTCCTGCAACCGGAAACCGCCCAGAACATCGGCGTGGTCCGCAGCAAAGAGAAAGGTCTGATCAACGTCACGGTGATCAAGGGCGTCACCCCGGTGGCCGCGCAAGTGACGGGCACCATCAAGGATTTGGGCGGCAAGAGCGAAATCCTCACCTTCAAGCAGATCAACGAAAAAGGTGGCATCAACTATCTCGCGCCGTACTCAGTGACCCAGCGGGAATACAAGACCTTCACCATCAACGTTGAAACCGGCGGCAAAGCGCATAGCTTCCAATTCAACCAAGAACTGTTTCCGGCCGAATGATGAACCTTAATCAACTGGTACTGGCCAGCCATAACGCCGGCAAACTCAAAGAACTGCAGGCGATGCTCGGTGAATCCGTGCAACTGCGCTCGATTGGTGAATTCAGCCAGGTGGAGCCGGAAGAAACCGGCCTGTCGTTCGTCGAGAACGCCATCCTCAAGGCCCGCAATGCGGCGCGCATCTCCGGCCTACCGGCGTTGGCGGATGACTCGGGCCTGGCCGTGGACTTCCTCGGCGGTGCCCCGGGCATCTACTCGGCGCGCTATGCCGACGGCAAGGGCGACGCGGCCAACAACGCCAAGCTGCTCGATGCCCTTAAGGACGTACCGGATGCCGAGCGCGGCGCGCAATTCGTCTGCGTTCTGGCGCTGGTACGGCACGCCGATGACCCGTTGCCGATCCTCTGCGAAGGCTTGTGGCACGGGCGCATCCTGCACGCGGCCAGTGGCGAGCATGGGTTTGGCTATGACCCGCTGTTTTGGGTGCCGGAGCGCAATGTTTCCAGCGCCGAACTGAGCCCGGCCGACAAAAACCAGATCAGCCATCGCGCCCGTGCCATGGCGTTGCTGCGCCAGCGCCTGGGCCTGAAATGACCCAGAACACCTCCGCGCAGCCGCTGATCCACGGCGGCGCGCAAACACCTCGGGCAGCCTTGCCGATGCTGCCGCCCTTGGCGCTGTACATCCATATCCCGTGGTGCGTGCGCAAGTGCCCCTATTGCGACTTCAACTCCCACACCGCCGGCCCGGCGTTGCCGGAAGAGGCATATGTGGACGCCCTGTTGGCCGATCTCGACCAGGATCTGCACGCGGTCTATGGCCGAGAATTGAGCTCGATCTTTTTCGGCGGCGGCACTCCGAGCCTGTTCAGCGCGACGGCGCTGGGCCGTCTGCTGGAGGGCGTGCAAGCGCGCATCCCGTTCGCCGACGATATCGAGATCACCCTGGAGGCCAACCCCGGCACCTTCGAGCAAAAGAAGTTCGTGGCCTACCGCAAGCTGGGGATCAACCGCTTGTCCATCGGCATTCAGAGTTTCCAGCAGGACAAACTCGAAGCCCTGGGCCGCATCCACAACGGCGACGAGGCCATCCGCGCTGCCGGCATGGCGCGGCAGGCCGGTTTCGATAACTTCAACCTGGACCTGATGCACGGCTTGCCCGATCAGTCCCTGGATGACGCCCTGAGCGACCTGCGCCAGGCCATCGCGCTCAAACCGACGCACTTGTCGTGGTACCAACTGACCCTGGAACCCAACACGGTGTTCTGGAACCAGCCGCCGGCGCTGCCGGAAGATGACACGTTGTGGGATATCCAGGAAGCCGGCCAGGCCCTGCTGGCTGAACACGGTTACGCGCAATATGAAGTGTCGGCCTATGCCCAACCGGGGCGCCCGGCGCGGCATAACCTCAACTACTGGAGCTTTGGCGACTTTATCGGCATCGGCGCCGGGGCCCACGGTAAGCTCAGCCACCCGGATGGGCGCATCGTGCGCACCTGGAAAACCCGCGCACCGAAGGACTACCTCAACCCGGCCAAAAACTTCCAGGCCGGCGCGAAGGAGCTGACCAACGAAGAACTGCCATTCGAGTTCCTGATGAACGCCCTGCGCCTCACCGATGGTGTCGACGCCAGGCTCTACGCAGAGCGCACAGGCCTGGACCTGGCCAGCCTCGACGAAGGGCGCCGCGACGCAGAACAAAGCGGCTTAATGCAGGTCGAACCGTCACGCCTGGCGGCGACCGACCGCGGGCAACTCTTTCTCAATGACCTGTTGCAGAAGTTTTTGAGCTGACGCTCTAAGGAATTCGAATGGATTTGGTACTCGACCTGCTCGCCACCGTATCCCGCTGGAGCCGCAGCAACCTGTCGGAAATCTCCCTGGCACTGGTCGGCTGCTTGCTGGTGCTGTTCGGCGCCGACATCAAAGGCTGGGTCGAAGCCCGCCTGGGCAGCATCGCCGGCGCCTTGCGCGTGCCCTTGATGGCGCTGGTCTGCATGATCGGCAGCGGCGCCGCGCTGATCTACGCCACCCCGTGGATCGTGCGCGGGTTGAGCCAGTTCAACAACTACAGCCTGGCGCCGGTGCTGGTGGTGGTGCTGGTGTTGATTGGGGTCGTCGCGGATCGCCGCTGATCTCAAATCCAACACAAAAAAATGTGGGAGGGGGCTTACCCCCTCCCACATTGAGTTGCCTTGCAAGTCAGTGGCGAGTTACGCCAACTTCTCGAACTTCAAATCCCACACCCCATGCCCCAACCGCTCGCCACGGCGTTCGAACTTGGTAATAGGGCGTTCGGCCGGGCGCGGTACGCATTTGCCGTCTTCGGCCAGGTTGCGGTAGCCGGGGGCGACGTTCATCACTTCCAGCATGTACTCCGCGTAGGGCTCCCAGTCGGTGGCCATGTGCAGGATGCCGCCCACTTTCAGCTTGCTGCGTACCAGCTCCGCGAAGGAAGCCTGCACGATGCGGCGCTTGTGGTGACGGGCTTTGTGCCATGGATCGGGGAAGAACAGCATCAAGCGGTCGAGGCTATTGTCGGCGATGCAGCGGTTAAGCACCTCGATCGCGTCGCAATCGTACACCCGAAGATTGGTCAGGCCCTGGGTTAGCACGCCGTTGAGCAGCGCGCCGACACCCGGACGGTGCACTTCCACCCCGATGAAATCCTGGTCCGGCGCAGCGGCGGCCATTTCCAGCAAGGAATGCCCCATGCCGAAGCCGATCTCCAGGGAACGCGGGGCCGAACGGCCGAACACCTGGTCATAGTCCACCGGCGCGTCGGCAAGCGGCAGCACGAACAGCGGCGCACCTTGCTCCAGGCCCTTTTGCTGGCCTTCGGTCATGCGACCGGCGCGCATCACAAAACTCTTGATGCGGCGGTGCTTGGACGCGTCGTCGGCTTCGGGTGTGTTCGGCGTTTCGTGTGATTCAGTCATCAATGGCTCTTACTTGATCAGACCATCCAGCGGCGAAGAGGCGCTGGCATAGAGTTTTTTCGGCATGCGCCCGGCGAGGTAGGCCAGGCGGCCCGCGACGATGGCGTGGTTCATGGCTTCGGCCATCATGATCGGTTGCTGGGCATGGGCGATGGCCGAATTCATCAGCACCGCGTCGCAGCCCAATTCCATGGCAATGGTCGCGTCGGAGGCGGTGCCAACGCCCGCATCCACCAATACCGGGATCGTGGCTTCTTCGAGGATGATCTGCAGGTTGTAGGGATTGCAGATCCCCAGGCCTGAACCGATCAGGCCGGCCAGCGGCATCACCGCGATACAGCCGATCTCGGCCAATTGGCGCGCGATGATCGGGTCATCGCTGGTGTAGACCATCACGTCGAAACCTTCCTTGACCAGGGTTTCGGCGGCCTTGAGGGTTTCGATCACGTTGGGGAACAGGGTTTTCTGGTCGGCCAGCACTTCCAGCTTGACCAGGTTATGACCATCGAGCAGCTCACGGGCCAAGCGACAGGTGCGCACGGCTTCGACGGCGTCGTAGCAACCGGCGGTGTTCGGCAAGAAGGTGTAGCGGTCCGGCGACAGCACTTCGAGCAGGTTCGGCTCGCCCTCGATCTGGCCGAGGTTGGTGCGGCGTACGGCGAAGGTCACGATTTCGGCACCGGAGGCTTCGATGGCCAGGCGTGTTTCTTCCATGTCGCGGTACTTGCCGGTGCCGACCAGCAGACGGGACTGGTAGGTACGGCCGGCCAGGACGAAGGGCTTGTCGTTACGAACGATGCTCATGGGAAATCCTCGTAATGGGGTGAGGTTCTGCAGAATCCGGGGCGGCGCCATCGCGCCAAGGGGGCGACTAGCCGCCGCCAATGGCGTGAACCACTTCGACCTGGTCGCCGTCGCTCAACGTGGTGCCCTCGTGCTGGCTACGCGGGACGATGTCCTGGTTGAGTTCCACTGCGACGCGACGTCCGGTCAACTCCAGGCGGGTCAGCAGGGCCGCAACGGTTTCACCGTCGGGCAGTTCAAAGGATTCGCCGTTCAACTGAATGCGCATGCCACGGGCCGCCATCGTTTTAAGGGGCCCGCATTCTAGCTCGATTGGCCACCAAAGGTCAGCTCCAAGCGTCAAGCGGTCAGTTGCATGCGCCAGGCAGCCAGGCCCAGAAAGAACCAGCCAAGCAGGAAAGCCAGGCCACCGAAGGGGGTGATGATGCCGAGCTTGCTGATACCGGTCATGGTCAGCACATACAAGCTGCCGGAGAACAGCAGGATGCCGACGACAAACGATACGCCCGCCCAGGTCACCAGCCGACCGGGAATGTGAGCTGCCAGCAAAGCAACGCCGAACAGCGCCAGGGTATGCACCAGCTGGTAGGTTACGCCAGTGTGGAAGATCGCCAGATAATCGGCGCTCAGGCGGTTTTTCAGGCCATGGGCGGCGAAGGCGCCAAGGGCAACGCCCGTGAAGCCAAAAAAGGCAGCCAACATCAGAAAACTACGCAGCATGGGAACTCCAGTCAGACTCATCGGGCAGGGTCTGTATAATGGCCCGCTCAACGGGTTCGGCCAAGCCATCTCTATGCTGCGTGTCCTCTTCAGTCGCTTACTCAAAGTCGTGAAATGGTTTGCCATTGGCAGTGTGTTGCTGGTGCTGCTGTTCCGTGTCGTCCCACCGCCGTTCACTGCGCTGATGGTGGAGCGCAAGATCGAGTCGTGGTTCGATGGCGAACCCATCGACTTACAGCGCACCTGGGTGCCATGGGACGAGATCTCCGACGAACTCAAGGTAGCGGTGATGGCCGGCGAAGATCAACGTTTCCCACAGCACTGGGGTTTTGATTTCGGCGCGATCCAAGCGGCATTAGCGCACAACGAGCGCGGCGGCTCGATACGCGGCGCCAGCACATTAACCCAGCAGGTGTCGAAGAATCTGTTCCTGTGGGCCGGCCGCAGTTACCTGCGCAAAGGCCTGGAAGCGTGGTTTACCGGACTGATCGAGGTGCTGTGGCCCAAGCAACGGATTCTTGAGGTGTACCTCAACAGCGTGGAATGGGACGACGGGGTGTTTGGCGTTGAAGCGGCGGCGCGCCATCACTTTGGAGTGAGTGCCAAGGGGTTATCGCGGCAGCAGGCCAGTTATCTGGCGGCAGTGTTGCCCAACCCTCGGGTGTGGAGTGCCAGTCACCCAACAGCGTACGTGGCGCGGCGCGCGGCGTGGATTCGACAACAGATGAGCCAGTTGGGCGGAGAGGGTTATCTGGTGGAACTGAACAACGCCCGCAAAGCTCCCTGGTCCGACTGACTCAACACAGAACAAATGTGGGAGGGGGCTTGCCCCCGGTGGCGGTGGATCAGTCACACAGAAGTTGACTGACACTCTGAAGTGCGCCCCAAAAGT
>NZ_JAEILC010000101.1:0-2828 GCF_016307435.1 Pseudomonas sp. S4_EA_1b
TGACATCCAGTTAGGGTATACCTCAAATTGACACTGCGTATTCCAGAGAACGTGATGACGGAAGGTTGAACCTTCCGTCATAGCGCATCTGGTTTGGCCTCCCGTCAGCCAACCACGGGAAACACTGACTCGATCATTGGAGAATGGTCAGCTTGGCCTTGAGATCAATGGCTCTCGCGAAGTTGTGGTAATTCGGCGATGTTCGCTGCACCTGCGCGTGCAATGCTTTCAGCGCCGCCGAATCCGCCGACGACTCCATTTCGACCTCATACTCGACCTGGTCGTACCCTGGATTGATCCCAGGATCGATTCCAAGAAAACCTCTCAGATCGAGGCTTCCCTTCGTGCGGATAGTCAGCGATTGCAACTCGATGTTCATTGCCGCCGCATTTGCCGCGTAGGTTGCAGTCATGCATGCGTTCAACGCAGCCAGGATCAATTCTTGTGGATTAGCGGCCGTGTCGGTACCGAGCAATTCTGCCGGTTCGTCCGCGTCGATGACAAAGCCGCGCGCCAAGGCCGTGTCACCTAGTACGAGCGGCATGGTTCGCGCACGCGTCCGGGTGCCACCCTCCCAGGTTGTCACGACGCCGAACGTCGCGATGCCTGCGGCGGGCTTTGCTGCGACCTGATCTGCAAACTCACGCAATGCGCCGACGTTGATCCCGTTGCCGGGAGTTCCTTTAATGTTTGTGTTCATTTCTCGTTCCCCCATTATGTGTTACGCCCGGCCATCACGCCGCCGTCAACGTCCCAGATTGCGCCCGTCACCCATGCTGCCTTGTCCGACAACAGGAAGAGGATGACCTCGGCGACGTCTTGTGGCGTCCCAACCCTGCCGATTGGGTGGAAGCTGTTGAATCCCTGTAAGGCGCCATGAACCTCGGCCTTGGGTATGAATCCCTCGTAAATCGGCGTTTCGACAACCGCCGGAGAAACGGCATTGACCCTGATTTGTTTGGATGCCAGCTCCATCGCAAGGTGCTGGGTCAGCGAATGCAAACCTGCTTTTGCCATCGAATACGCGGACGACGGCGTAGCCGCAATCGCCTGCTTGCCCCACATCGAGCCGATGTTCACAATGGCGCCGGGACGCTCGCTGGCCACGAGATTGGCCACGACTTTTTGTGTGATGAAGAAGAACGCTTTATTCAACGTCAAATATTGTTCGTAATCACTTTCCGTGTGCTCAAGAAACGCCTTCGGGAAGAACACCCCAGCCGCGTTGACCAGAAGATTGATGTCCTTGTGGTGTTCATCGATGGTATGCAGGAGTCGCTTCACATCTTCGGCTCGCGAGAGATCGGCAGTCAGGGCGGTCACGGTGCCCAACGACGACAGCGCCTTGCGGGCCTCTTCGGCCTTGTCTTCACGGTGACCGACGATGACGACGCTTCCGCCTTGCTCAAGAACCATGCGGGCAGTTTGCAGTCCCATCCCGCTAGTGCCGCCGATGACCAACAACTTCTTGCCATTAAATTCAGTACTCATAATAATCTCCTTAACTACCAACTAAATGGTAGGGTTGTGTTGCAAAAAAAGTGCCGACCTCAGGTCAACACGGTGGAAAGAAAAGTGTTTCCAACTTCGGCCGGTCCGCGTGACGACCGCATGCCACGGCCCACCATCATCGAGCCTTCCAACGCGCACAAGAATGCCTCTGCGAGAGCCTCTGGGGTGGAATTCGAGGTGATCAGCGCGGCACGCTGACCATCGGCAACGACAAGAGTCAACCAGTCGAGATTGACTTTAAAGAATCGCTCGACCTCGCTCACAACGGCGTCCGGCAGCGAGTCCGACTCGGCACCCAACATGCCGCAGACACAAAGGCGCCGGTCCTTGGCGAAGGTGCGTTCGAAAAGTGCCGCATACGCAGTTAGCCTGTCAGGCGCTTTCGCATGCTGCCCTTCGATGCTCAGCAACTCCTCACGAAACCGGTGCGTATAGCGCTGTGCGACCACGGCCACGAGTTCACCCTTCTTGGGAAAGTGGTGGTGGATACTTGGTTTTTTGATGCCTACCAACTGGGCCACGTCGTCGTATGAGAAGCCGTTGTAGCCGTGCTGCTGTACCAACCCTTCAGCGGCATCGACCACCCGCTCGGCGGTCGGCGAGATTTCGGAGAAATGCTTCATGCAAGCGCCTCATTTGATTCGGCGACTGGCAGGTGGCCTGTCTTGACCAGGATGGTGCAGCCTGTATTGCTGAAGGGACGGTGAGCACTCAAATGCGGACTGCGCATCCATGTGCCGGTAGGGTAGCTTCCGAACTCATCCTCAAAGACGCCTTCCAACACATAGATTTCTTCACCGCCGTAGTGACGATGCGAATTGAATCGTGTCCCCGGGGCCCAGCGCACCAAAGCCGTATGTTGTGTGTCGAACTCAGAAAGTGGCATCACCGACAGACCCGGCACGAGGCCTGGAAACCAGGGGCCGTTACGGGTGTCGACCACGGTGCGTTGGCTGTCGGCTAGATCAAGATGGCGCAGCTTGACGAACAACGTGCAACCCGTCGCGGAGCTCGGTGCATGCGAAGAACCTGGTGGATTCTTGATGTAAGTCCCAGGCCCGAAGGTCCCGGATTCGTCGCTGAATTCGCCGTCCAGGACCAGAATCTCCTCGCCCAAGTCGTGCTTATGATTTTCAAAAGCGGAGCCCGGCGCGTATCGCACGATCGAGGTGGCACGCGCCACTTCGTCGCCATCACGCTCCAGTAACTGGCGTTGAATCCCGGTCGCTGGCGAATCGACCCACTGTAAGCTTGAAGGCTCGACGACAACACGCTGCGAAAGATCTGAATTGAGTTTCATGGCTTTATTTCATCTA
>NZ_JAEILC010000101.1:2870-3858 GCF_016307435.1 Pseudomonas sp. S4_EA_1b
CCGAATTCTCTATCGTCCCCTATACGGCCCTGGCTATCGGAATGGTCATAGAGGCAGCTCAGGTCGCTGGGTGTATTGCAGAATTCACCTTGGGGCAAAACCTTCACCCTACTAGGGCAACTCGCTTAGAGATTCTGCTTTGCCCGACTGGGATTGCTTTGCTGCTGCCCGCGCAGCATGGCCGGCATTCGTGACAATGGCGCTGTACGGAGCTGGGAATGGCATCCTGACTATCACGGAGCGACTGTCGAAGGCCAAAGCACCGCGGTTCACCTGGATCATCACTTCGTGCCCAGCGGCTGCCTCAGCGAGAGTTCCCCAAGCACTTCGAACTGATCGAGATCATCGAGGCCCGTGCACAGCTCACGCTGGCGGCAGCCTTTCAACAGCACGAGGCCTAGGATCACAGGTCAGGGCTTTTTGGCAATAACCAAAAGCCCGGCCACGATCAACCCGGCACCGGCCAGCATCCGCAGCGTGATCACTTCGCGCAGCAGTAGCCAGGCCATCAGCATCGCTACCACGACGCTGCCCTTGTCGATCAGCGCCACCGTGGCTACGTCCCCCAGCTTCAACGCCTTGTAGTAGAAGATCCAAGACAGCGCCGTGGTGATGCCGGAAAGGCCAAGCCACAGCAGGTTGCGCTGGTTGACCTCGGCAATTTGCTGCACGGGCACCGCCCAGACCGCAAAGATCAGCACGAAGGTGCAGACGAACAGGGTGCGAATCGTCAGCCCCAGCTCGCCGGGCAGCGTGAATCGGGCGTCCAGAATAGGATTCTATAATCGACTATAAAGGCCTATAAAGTTCATTCTAGAGCGGCTCAGCTGCCTGTAAACGCCAGCAGAGAGCCCGATTACACTTCATGTTGCGCCATCGTCCCTGGGGTGTGCCGATATTAATGAGAAGCTGAAAGTTGACCCAAAGGGCCAGCATGAAGCTCAAGGACAGGTTTAGCTGCAAGGCCGCCAAAGGATATGGCGGGGTC
>NZ_JAEILC010000102.1:0-14980 GCF_016307435.1 Pseudomonas sp. S4_EA_1b
CCCATACCTACAATCGTTGCAAGGTAAGTCAGATATGGATTTTCCTAGGAAATCTATAAAATCTTTACTTTCGGAATAAATTTGGGAAAAGCTATCTTCAGTGGTTATTTGTCCAATGCTAGTATTTCTAAGGGATGGACAAAACCGTTTCATGGGTCGCGGGCCTCGGCGATGGAAGGACCGGCGCTGGTTTCGCCGCGCAGACGCATCACCAGCAGGTACAGCAGCGGCACGAAGAACAGCGTCAGCAGGGTGGCCGAGAGCATCCCGCCGAACACGCTGGTGCCGATGGCGCGCTGGCTGGCCGAGCCGGGGCCGCTGGCGAGCATCAGCGGCAGCACGCCGAACATGAAGGCCAGGGAAGTCATGACGATGGGCCGCAGGCGCATGCGCGCGGCGTCGAGGATCGCCTGGCGCACGGCGACGCCCTGCTGGTGCAGGGTCCTGGCCACCTCGATGATGAGGATCGCGTTCTTCGCCGAGAGGCCCATGATGGTAATCAGGCCGACCTTGAAATAGAGGTCGTCGGGCAGGCCGCGCAGGCTGGTGGCGAGCAGTGCGCCGATCACCCCCAGTGGGATCGCCAGGATCACCGCGAAGGGCACCGACCAGCTTTCGTAGAGCGCCGCCAGGCAGAGGAAGATCACCAGGATCGAAAGGCCGAACAGCAACGGCATCTGGTTGCCGGAAATGCGTTCCTGATAGGACTGCCCGGCCCATTCATAGCCGATGCCGTCGGGCAGCTGCGCCACCAGGCCGGCCAGCGCCTCCATCGCCTGGGTGGTGCTGTAGCCGGGCGCCGGCGCGCCGCTGATGGGCAGCGCGGGAAAGCCGTTGAAGTGTTGGATCTCCAGAGCGCCGAGGGTCCAGCGCATCTGCACGAAGGCGCTCAGCGGCACCATGTCGCCTTCGCCATTGCGCACCCGTGCCTGCAGCAGCCCGTCCGGGCTCTGCCGGTACTTGCCGTCGGCCTGCACGAGGATGCGCCGCACCTGGTTCTGGTGGATGAAGTCGCCCAGGTACTCCGAGCCATAGAGCGTCGCCAGGGTGTCATTGATCTGCTGCACCGGGACGCCCATGCTCTGCGCCTTGAGTCGGTCGATGGAGACCCGCAGTTGCGGCGCGTCGTCCTGCCCGGAGAAGCTCACGTCGGCCAGTGCCGGGGTCTGGGCGGCCAACGCCAGCAAACGGTTCTTCGCCGCCACCAGGGCCTCGTGGCCAAGGCCGGCGCGATCCTGCAGGCGCATGTCGATGCCGGCGCTGCGCCCCATCGAGGGCAACGGCGGGGTGTTGAGGCCCTTCACCAGCGCCTGCGGATGGTCGCGGGTGCCGCTGGCGAAATGCGCGTTGAGGCGCGCGAGTATGGCCTCTATCTGCTGTTCGCTGGCCTTTCGCTGCGACCAGTCGATCAGCGTCGGCCAGATCATCCCGGCGTTCTGCCCGCCGCCGAAATAGCTGAACCCCTGCATCGCGAACAGCTGGTCGACGACCGGGTCCTGGCGCAGCCAGGCCTGCACCTCGTCGATCACCTCGCGCGTGTCTGCCTGGGTCGAGCCGGTGGGCAGCAGCACCACGACGGCGAAGTTGCCGCTGTCCTCGGTGGGCAGGAACCCCCCCGGCAGACGCATGAACAGCAGCCCGACGGCGCCCAGCAGCGCCGCGTACAGCAGCAGCCAGCGCAGCGGCCGGCGCAGCAGCGCGTCGAGCCGGCGCAGGTAGCCACGGGCCAGCCGTGTCGGCGCCGGGCGCTTTCCGTCCGCCTGTCGCGGCGGCGGTTTGAGCAGGGTGGCGCACAACGCCGGGGTAAGGGTAAGGGCGAGGAACGCGGAAAGCGCCATGGGGACCGCCAGCGCCACCGAGAACTGCCGGTAGATCTCCCCCACCGCGCCCTGGAACAGCGCCATCGGGAAGAACACCGCGGTCAGCACCAGGGTGATGGCGACGATTGCGCCGCTGATCTGGCGCATCGCCTTGAGCGTCGCCTCGCGCGGCGCCAGGCCTTCCTCGGCCATGATGCGCTCGACGCTCTCCACCACCACGATGGCGTCGTCCACCAGGATACCGATGGCCAGCACCATGCCGAACAGGGTCAGCACATTGATCGAGAAGCCCAGCACCAGCATCGCGCCGCAGGTCCCGGCCAGGGCGATGGGCACCACCAGGCTGGGGATCAGGGTGGCGCGCCAGCTGCGCAGGAACGCCAGCATGACCAGGAACACCAGGGCCATGGCTTCGAGCAGGGTGTAGCCAACCTTGACGATGGACAGCCTGACGAAGTCCGAGGTGTCGAACGCGGTGCGGTAATGGATGCCCGCGGGGAACTGCGCGGCCAGCTCGGCCATGCGCGCCTTGATCGCCTCGGCGGTCTGCAGCGCATTGGCGCCCGGCGCCAGTTTCACCGAGATCGCCGCCGAATAGCGGCCGTCGACGAACGACGGATAGTCGTAGTTGTTGCCGCCCAGTTCCACCCGCGCCACGTCGGCCACGCGCAGCGCCGAACCGTCGGGGTTGACGCGCAGGGCGATCGCGCCGAAGGCCTGCGGCGTATCAAGGTCCTCGCCGACCATCAGCGGAGCGGTGAGCGCGGTGCCCGCGGGCGCCGGCAGGGTGCCGATGGCACCGAGGGTAATGCGCTGATTCTGCACCGCGATGGCATCCGCCAGTTCGCCGGTGGTGATGCCCATGGCGGTGAGTTTTTCCACATCAGGCCAGATGCGCATGGCGTATTCCGGGCTGTACACCTCCGCTTCGCCGACCCCGGGGATCCGCAGTAACGCCGGACGCACCTGGGTGGTGGCGAAGTCCCCGAGCTGGACGTCGTCCACCGTCGGGTTGTCGGCGTCGAGGGTGATGAACATCAGCTCGCTCTCGTCGCTCTGCTCCACCGAGATGCCCTGACGACGCAGGCTTTCCGGCAGGCGCTCCTCGACCCGCTTGATGCGGTTCTGCACCTCCACCGTGGCCAGCCGGGTGTCGGTGCCGGTGTCGAAGGCCAGGCCGATCTCGACTTGTCCCTCGGCGCTGCTGGAAGTGAAGTAGAGCAGGCCGGGAATGCCGGCGAGTTCGCGCTCGATCACCGCGGTGACGGTGCGCTCGGCGACCTCCGGCGAGGCGCCCGGGTAGCTGGCGTTGATGCCGACCCGCGGGGGGGCGACGTTGGGGTATTGCTCCACCGCCAGGTAGCGGGTGGCGACGCCGCCACCGAGCAGGATGAGAATGGCCACGACCCAGGCGAATACCGGGCGGTCGATGAAGAAAGCGGACATCCGCGCGCCTCAGTCCGAGCCGCCGACGCTGGCGTCGGCAGGCGTGGGTTTGGCTTCGACGGCCTGGCCCTGCGCCAGCGCCCCGCCTTCGAGGATCACCCGCTCACCGCCCACCAGCCCGTCGGTGACCCGCCACTGGCGCCCTTCCAGGCTGTCCGCGCGGACTTCCTGCTGGCGCGCATGGCCGTTGTCGTCGAGCATCACATAGGCGCCCTCGCGGGTCCGCGTCAGCGCCCGCAGCGGAATCAGCACCGCCCGGCCGGCGTCGGGCAGGGCGAGCTCGACCTGCACGTACATGCCCGGCAGCAGCAGGTGGTCGGGGTTGTCGAAGAGTGCGCGCATGGCCACGGTATCGGTTTTCGGATCGACCGCGGAGTCGGCGAACAGCAGCGTGCCGGTGAGCGCGTAGGCGCTGCCGTCGCCCAGGCGCAGGCTGACCCGGGCCGCCGCCGGGCCCTTGCCGCTGCCGGCGAGGCTGCGGCGCAGCGCCAGATAATCGCCCGCCGGCTGGGCGAAATTCACGTAGATCGGATCGATCTGTTCCACCGTGGTCAGCGGCGTTCCCTCGTCCTGGCCGACCAGCGCGCCCTCACTGACCAGCGCGCGGCGGGCGCGGCCGGCGATCGGCGTGGTGACGCTGGCATAGGCCAGGCGCAGGCGCGCGCTGCGCACCTTGGCCTCGGCGGATTGTTCCGCGGCGCGTGCCTGCTGTTCGGCGAACAGATCCTTGCGGTACTGCTGCGCACTGATGGAGTCATCCTCCATCAATTGCCGCGAGCGCCTTGCCACGTCCGCCGCGGCCTCGCGGGCGGCATGCGCCTGTGCTTGCTCCGCCTCGGCGGCGGACAGCTCGGCCTGCAGCGGTTCCGGAGCAATGCGGAACAGCAGGTCGCCAGCCTGCACCTCCTGCCCTTCGACATAGCTGCGCTGCTCGACGATGCCCTCGACCCGCGCGCGGATCTCGGCGGTGCGGTAGGCCTCCAGGCGTCCGGTCAACTGCACGCTGCGCGCCTGGGTCGAGGGCGTGGCGATGGCGATGTCCACGGCGATGGGCGTGTCGCCGACGGTTTGTGCCGTCGGCTCGGGTTTGCAGGCGCCAAGCAGCAGACCCGCGAGCAGGATCGCAGCGTGGCGCGCTCCGAGCCGGGGCGCGGCGTGTCGGTGCGAATGTCCGCCGGTGCGGGAGTGCATGTGGCTTTCCTTCAGGGCTAGCAAGCGCGAATCCATCATGTCGACGTCCATCCCCATCAACGCCTGGTGCGCTGGATGGGCTTCTAATTCCTTTCATGCCCGTTTCGCCGACCCGCTCCCGGGGCCGGCATGGCGCCGCGGCGGTGATGCCGAGGATACCGGCCGAGCCTGGCACGCGCAGGTTTCGCGCGCTGCGTCGGACCCGGAGCCGGGCGCTCGTCGAGCCGCCACACCCGCGCGGGTTTCACCGGCCCTACCCCGACAGCGAAACCAGAGGCCCCACCGAAGCCACCAGCAGTTCGCGGGTATAGGGATGCTGCGGCGCCGCGAAGATCTGCCGGGCTTCGCCCTGTTCCACCACCTTGCCGTCCTTGACCACGATCAGGTCGTGGGCCAGCGCCCGCACCACCGCGAGGTCGTGGCTGATGAACAGATAGGTCAGGCCGTGCACGGCCTGCAGGTTGCGCAGCAGGTCGACCACCTGTTTCTGCACGGTGCGGTCGAGCGCCGAGGTCGGCTCGTCGAGCAGGATGAGTTCCGGTTCCAGCACCAGCGCGCGGGCGATGGAGATGCGCTGGCGCTGGCCGCCGGAAAACTCGTGGGGATAGCGATGGCGGGTCTGCGGGTCCAGGCCGACCTCCTCGAGAACGCGGATCACCGCCGCCTCGCGTTCGTCCGCGGTGCCGACCCGGTGGATGTCCAGGCCCTCGCGGATGATCTGCTCCACCGACATGCGCGGGCTGAGGCTGCCGAACGGGTCCTGGAACACCACCTGCATATGGCGCCGCAAGGGGCGCATTCCATTGGCGTCGAGGCCGTCCAGGCGCTGCCCGTTGAAATGGATGCCGCCTTGGGAGCCGACCAGCCGCAGCATCGCCTGGCCCAGGGTCGACTTGCCCGAACCGGACTCGCCGACGATGCCCAGGGTACGCCCCCGCCGGAGTTCGAAGCTGATGCCGTCCACCGCCTTGACATAGTCGCGCCGGCGGCTGAACAGCGACTTGGGCAACGGGAACCAGACGCGGAGGTCGTCGGCCTGCAGCAGAACCTGCTCGCTGGCCGCGAGCATCGGCTCGCCATCCGGTTCGGCCTCGATGAGCATCCTGGTATAGGGATGCTGCGGCGAGGCGAACAACTGCTCGGCGCCGTTCTGCTCGACGATCGTGCCATGGCGCATCACGCAGACGCGCTGGGCGATGCGCCGTACCAGGTTGAGGTCATGGCTGATCAGCAGCAGCGACATGCCCAGGCGCTGCTGCAGGTCCTTGAGCAACAGCAGAATCTTCTGTTGCACGGTGACGTCCAGCGCCGTGGTGGGTTCGTCGGCGATCAGCAGCTCCGGTTCGTTGGCCAGCGCCATGGCGATCATCACCCGTTGCCGCTGCCCGCCGGAGAGTTGATGCGGGTAGGCCTGCAGCCGCCTGGCCGGCTCCTGGATGCCGACCAGTTCCAGCAATTCCAGCACCCGCGCGCGCATCGCCTTGCCGCGCAGGCCCTTGTGCAGGGTGAGCACCTCGCCGATCTGCCGTTCCACCGTGTGCAGCGGGTTCAGCGAGGTCATCGGCTCCTGGAAGATCATCGCAATGCGGTCGCCGCGCAGTTCGCGCAAACGTCCTTCGCTGGCCGCGACCAGATCTTCGCCGGCATAACGGATCTGTCCGGAGGTGCCGGTGATGGCTGCCGGCAGCAGGCGCAGGATGGAGTGTGCGGTGACCGACTTGCCGGAGCCGGACTCGCCGACCAGGGCCAGGCATTGGCCACGCGGAATGTCCAGGTCGATGCCATGCACCACTTCTTCGCCGGCGAAGGCGACGCGCAGATCGCGGATTTCGATCAGGTTTTCCTGCATCAGGCGGCCCTCGGGTCGAATGCATCGCGCACGGCTTCGCCGATGAACACCAACAGGCTGAGGATCAGCGCAAGGGTCAGGAACGCCGTGATGCCCAGCCAGGGCGCCTGCAGGTTCTGCTTGGCCTGCCAGGCCAGTTCGCCCAGCGAGGCGGTGCCGGCCGGCATGCCGAAACCAAGAAAATCCAGGGCGGTAAGCGTGGTGATCGCCCCGGTGAGAATGAACGGCACGTAGGTCATGGTGGAGGTCATGGCGTTAGGCAGGATGTGCCGCCACATCACCTTGCGGTCGGACAGGCCGAGCGCCTTGGCCGCCTTGACGTATTCCAGCGTGCGGCCACGCAGGAACTCGGCGCGTACCACGTCCACCAGCGGCATCCAGCTGAACAGCGCCATGATTCCGAGCAGCCACCAGAAGTTCGGCTCGACGAAACCGGAGAGGATGATCAGCAGGTAGAGCACCGGCAATCCCGACCAGACTTCCAGCAGGCGCTGCCCGATCAGGTCCACCTTGCCGCCGTAGTACCCCTGCACGGCACCGGCGGCAACGCCGATGACCACGCTGATGGCGGTCAGCACCAGGGCGAAGAGGATCGACACACGGGCACCGAACAGCACCCGCGCGGCGACGTCGCGCGCCTGGTCATCGGTACCCAGCCAGTTGCTCGACGAAGGGGCGCTTGGCGAAGGCACCTCGAGGTCGTAATTCACCGTGTCGTAGCTGAAAGCGATGGGCGGGAACAGCATCCAGCCGCCGTGGCCTTCGATGAGCCCGCGCACGTATTCGCTGCGGTAGTCCGGCTGGAAGGGGAGCTCTCCGCCGAAGCGGGTTTCCGAGTAATGCCTGAACACCGGAAAGTACAGCTCACCCTCATAGCTGATCAGCAGCGGCTTGTCGTTGGCGATCAGTTCGGCGCACAGGCACAGCGCCAGCAGCCCGCTGAACAGCCACAGCGACCACCAGCCGCGGCGGTTGGCCTTGAAGCGGTCGAAGCGCCGGCGGTTGATCGGGGAAAGTCGGGACATCAGGCGTTCCTCGCCGAAAAATCGATACGCGGGTCGAGCAGCGTGTAGCAGAGGTCGCCGAGGATTTTCACCAGCAAGCCGAACAGGGTGAAGATGAACAGCGAACCGAACACCACGGGGTAATCGCGCGACAGCGCCGCCTCGTAGCCCATCCGGCCGAGGCCGTCGAGGGAGAAGATCACCTCGATCAGCAACGAGCCGGCGAAGAACACCTCGATCAACGCCTGGGGAATCCCGGCGATCACCAGCAGCATGGCGTTGCGCAGCACGTGGCGGTACAGCACGCTGCGCTCGGTCAGACCCTTGGCGCGGGCGGTGACCACGTACTGTCGGCTGATTTCGTTGAGGAAGCTGTTCTTGGTCAGGATCGTGAGGGTGGCGAAGCCGCCGATCACCAGCGCCGTCACCGGCAGCGCCAGGTGCCAAAAGTAGTCGCCGATCTTGCCCAGCGGGCTGAGCTGATCGAAGTTTTCCGAAGTCAGGCCGACGGCGGGGAACCAGCTCAGGTAGCTGCCGCCGGCGAACACCACCAGCAACACCATGGCGAAGAGGAAGGCCGGCAGAGCGTAGCCGACGATGATCGCGCTGCTGGTCCAGACGTCGAAGGCGCTGCCGTTGCGCACTGCCTTGCGGATACCCAAGGGGATCGACACCAGGTAGGTCACCAGGGTCGCCCAGAAACCCAGCGACAGCGACACCGGCATTTTCTCCAGGATCAGATCGGTGACCGTGGCGCCGCGGAAGAAGCTGGTGCCGAAATCCAGCTGTGCATAGTTCTTCAGCATCAGCCAGAGGCGTTCGAGCGGCGGCTTGTCGAAACCGTACTGACGCTCGATCTCGGCGATCATCGCCGGATCCAGGCCGCGGCTGCCGCGCGAGCCGCTGGCCGATGCGGACGTGGATTCATGCGCGGCGTTGCCGGTGCCGTGGCTACCGAAGCCCTGCAGGCGGGCGATGGCCTGGTCCACCGGCCCACCGGGAGCGGCCTGGACGATGGCGAAGTTGATCACCAGGATGCACAGCAGGGTCGGAATGACCAGTAACAGGCGGCGAAGGATATAGCCCGGCATCAGTTTCGCTCCTTCAGGCGTGCGGCCATCTGTTCGTCGGTCAGGGCGGTGGGGCTGATTTCCCACCAGGTTTCCAGGCCGACGTCGTAGGCCGGCTCGACCTTCGGCCGACCGAAGCGGTTCCAGAACACCGTTGGCGTGCCCTCGGAGTAATAGTTGGGGATGCTGTAGTAGTTCCATTGCAGCACCCGGTCCAGCGCGCGGGCGTAATGCACCATGCGTTCGCGGCTGTCGGCGTTGACCAGCCCGTCGATCAGTTTGTCCACCGCCGGATCGCGCAGCACCATGGCGTTGGAGCTACCGACCTGGGTGGCGCTCTTCGAGCCGTAGATTTCGTAGAGATCGCGGCCCGGCGAGGGGTTGGGTACGCCGCTGCGCGGAAAGCCGGTGACGATCATGTCGTAGTCGCGGGCATTGGTCCGGTTGACGTACTGCGCGGTGTCGACCCGGCGCAATTCCAGGGTGATGCCGATCTGCGCCAGGGTGCGCTTCCACGGCAGCAGCATGCGGTCGAAGCCCTGGCCGTCGAGGAACAGGAAGCTCAGCGGCTCGCCCGCCGCGTTGACCAGGTGTTCGCCTTTTTCGTCCGGGTGCCAGCCGGCCTCGGCGAGGAGCTCCAGCGCCTGCAACTGCTTGTCGCGGATGAAGCCGCTGCCGTCGGTCTTCGGCGGCTGGTAGACCTGGCTGAAGACTTCCTCGGGCACCTGGCCGCGCAAGGGTTCGAGAATCGCCAGTTCCTCGGCGTCGGGCAGTTCGGTGGCGGCCATCTCGGTCTTCGGGAAGTAGCTCTGCTGGCGCATGTAGAAGTTGCGCATCATCTGCCGGTTGGTCCACTCGAAATCCCACAGCATGGAGATCGCCTGGCGCACGCGGCGGTCCTTGAACACCGGCTTGTCGAGGTTGAAGGCGAAACCCTGGGCGGCGAACGGCATGGCTTTGGCCAATATGGCCTTCTGCAGCCGGCCCTCGCGCAAGGCGGGGCTTTCGTAGCGCACGGCGAAGCCGGTGGCCGAGTATTCGCGGTTGTAGTCGTAGGCGCCGGCCAGCAGCAATTGGCGGGCTACCTCGATGTCGGCGAAGAACTCGACTTTGAGCGTGTCGAAGTTATAGAGCCCGCGGCTGACCGGCAGGTCCTTCGCCCACCAATCCTTGACCCGTTCGAAGGTCACGCTGCGCCCCGGCTCGACATGGCTGACACGGTAGGGGCCGCTGCCCAGCGGCGGCTCGTAACCGTTGCCGCTGGCGAAGTCGCGGGTCTTCCACCAGTGCTCGGGAAGAATCCGCATGCTCGCCAGATCCAGCGGCAGGCTGCGGTTGTCATTGGTCTTGAAGTCGAAGCGGACCTGCAGCGGGCCTTCCACGCTGACCTTAGCGACGTCGCCGTAGAGCTGCCGATAGCTCAGGCTGGCCTTGGTCATCAGGGTCTCGAAGGTGAACCTGACATCTTCGGCGCTGATCGGCTGGCCATCGTGGAAGCGCGCCTTGGGGTTGATGAAGAAGCGCACCCAGCGGTTGTCCGGGTCGCGCTCCATCTTCTCGGCGACCAATCCATAGACGCTGTAGGGTTCGTCCAGCGAGCGATAGGCCAGCGGCTCGTAGACCCAGGTATCGACCTGCGACACCCAGGTGGCCTTGTCCACGTAGGGCAGCAGGTAGGTGAAGCGGTCGGTTTCCTGGGACGAGCGGCGCAGCGAACCGCCCTTGGGCGCGTCAGGATTGACGTAGTCGAAATGTTTGAAATCGGCCGGGTATTTGGCCGGTTCGCCATATACGGTCATGGACGATTGCAGTTCGGCGCACAGGGCGCCGCCCGCGAAGAATGGCAATGCGCCGGCCAACAACAGTGGCAGTGCGCGCCGTGCGAAGGCGGTAGACAGGCGTCGCCGCAGGCAGTAGCGAGCGTTCGATGTTGGGCTTCGGGACATGGGTATCGTTCGTACTTGATGGTCAGTAAAAATCCCCGTGGCCAGGAGCCGGGAGCCACGGGGCGCGAGTACTCGCGAATAGTGCCAGGAGCCGGGGCTCATGAAGCCCCGGCACCGACATCAGAAGTGGTAGGTCATGCGACCGAACAGGACTCGGCCCAACGGATCGGTGTAGCGCGGGTCATAACCGGTCTGGAAGTTGTACGCCTGATTGCTGAACGGAGGGTTGCGGTCGAACATGTTCTTCAGACCGACGTCGATGTCCAGGGCCTTGTCGAAGGTATAGCCCGCCGACATGTCCCAAACCACGTAGGACGCCACGCGCTCGTTGCCATCGTCAGGGAATTGGTCGCGGTAGCTGCTGGTATAGCGATTGACCAGCGAAGCGCGCCAGGCGCCGTAGTTCCAGGTGCCAGTGAGGGTGTGCTTCCAGCGGGCGATCATACCGGTGCCCTGGAAGTCGCCCACGTTGTCGATGTACTCGCCGCCGATGGACTCCTGGTAATCGTAGCGATCCACGTAGGTGCCCTGCAGGCCGAGGCCGAAGGCACCGAAGGAGGTCATCGGGAAGCGGTAGTCGATGGACACGTCGACGCCGTTGGTCTTGACCTTGCCGAGGTTGGCCAGGCCGGTGACGATGTGGTCGATGGACCCGTCGGCGGCGCGGATGATGCGGTCGGCGTAGAGATCAGGGTTAGCCAGCACCGCGGACTCCGGGAACTCGGCGATCTGGTTGGAGATTTTGATCCACCAGAAGTCCAGCCCGACGGACAGGTCGCGCAGCGGCTGATAGACGAAGCCCAGGGTGACGTTGCGCGCGGTCTCCGGGTCCAGGTTCTGGTTGCCGCCGGTGGTATTGAGCAACTGCTGATCGCAGTCGCGTCCCGGGTTGCCGCCGGGCTGCGGGGTGCCGCCGGTGCAGAGTACGGGGTCGTTGTAATAGCCCTGGGTGAACGTGGTGTAGTTGGCGCTGTACAGCTCATACAGCGAGGGCGCGCGGAAGCCTTCGCTGTAAGCGCCGCGCACCACCAGCTCCTTGAGCGGCTGGAAGCGGAATGAATACTTCGGGTTGGTGGTGCTGCCGAAGTCGCTGTACTTGTCATGCCGGATCGCCGCGCCCAGTTCGAGGCTGTCCAGTACCGGCACGCTCAGCTCGGCGTACTGGGCGCGCACGCTGCGGTCGCCGGAGACGCTGGCGTTGGGGTCTACGCCCAGGCTGGAAAGATCGCCCGCCCACTGCTCGAAGTCCTGATGGAACTTCTCCTTGCGGTATTCGCCCCCCAGCGCCAGGCCGGCAGGACCGGCGCCGAACCAATCGCCGATCTCGCGGCTGATGCGGCCATCGAGGCCGCTGACCCGGCCGACCGCCGTCATGTAGTCACCGTGGTAGCGGGCCCCATCGATGTAGGCCTGGCCTTCCGGGGTCTGCGGGCCGAAGGGGTTGAGCAGGCCGCTCGCCAGGCCATCGATCATTGCCTGGTCGCTGACGTAGCCGCCGGTCACCGCACTGTTCACCTGGTTCTGGTTGTAGGTGGCACCAAGGTTGTAATCCCATCCGGAGACGTTGCCGTCGAAGCTCAGCAATACCCGCTGGCTGGTGTTCTGGTCTTTCGACTCTCGGGCACCGGCGGCGGTCTCGCGCCAGTTGAGGTCGATAGGCTGGCTGGGATCGAGAACGAATGAGGTTGGCAGCGGGGTAATGCCGTTGCCGGGGAAGTAGGGCGAGCTGGAGTCCAGGGTCAGCCCGGTGAGCGGAGCCGGGGCGATCGCCACGGCGTTGTTGTTGCGCGCCCAGAAATATTCGAGGTTGACGTTGTGGTCATCGGCCAGCTTGCCGGTGGCCTTGCCGAAGAACGAGGTTTTCTCGGTTTCCGGCAGCAGGTCGATGAAGTTGCGAGTGCTGAAACGGCAGACGTCGCCGCTGGCCACCTGGTTGGGACCGCTGCAGTTGCTGTCCGCCAGCGGATTGGTGTTGTTGCCATTCTGGCTGTAGTTGGCCGGGAAACCGGTACCGGAGGTGGACTCCAGACCACGTCCAGGGGCGTCCCGGGTGAAGGTCCGGTCGTTGGCGTCGAGGTTGCCCTGTTTCTGGTAGTTGAATACACCAAGGACGTTGAAGCGGTCCTCTTCCAGGTCACCGAAGCCCCAGCTGCCGCTGAAGTCATGACTGCTGCCGCCGCCACTGGCGTCGGGCATCTCGCCGCCGACGGAAAGCGTGCCGTCGGTCATGCTCTTCTTGGTGATGAAGTTGATTACCCCGCCGATGGCGTCGGTACCGTACAGCGCCGAGGCGCCGTCGCGGAGGATCTCGACGCGGTCGATGGCGGCGAAGGGAATGGTGTTGAGGTCCACCGCGGTGCCGTCGATGGCGTTGTTCGCCAGGCGCCGGCCGTTGAGCAGGATCAGCGTCTTGTTCGAGCCGATGCCGCGCATGTCGGCGAAGGTCGCGCCGCCCGTGGCCGAGCCCACCGAGCCGGCGGAGTTGGTGATCGACTGGCTACCGGTGATGCGCTGGATGATCTCGGCCGTGGTGGTCACGCCCTGCTGGCGCAGTTCGTCGGTGCGCAGGATGGTCACCGGCACCGCGGTTTCGGCATCCGCCCGGCGGATCGCCGAGCCGGTGACTTCCACGCGGTCCAACTGGGTGGTGGGCGCAGCCACGGCCGCCGCCGAGGTTTCCTCTTCGGCGCTCACCGCCTGGGCGTGTGCCAGTGACGGGGCACCGAAGGCCAGCAGGCACAGGGGAACCAGACGACAGCGCTGGATCGCGGTGGCCAGGCGGTGAGGTGCGAACTTCTGAATGTTGGCTTTCATTTTGGTTCCTCATCAATGAGGCAGGGTGGTTATGGCTTTATAGGCCGCCAGTCGCTCCGGTCGGGTTGTGCCTCCCCGGGGTGCTACATCTTCTTTTTGCGGGCAAGCAGAGCCCGTTGCCCTCCACGCCGAGGCGTGGACGGCCGTTTCACCGCACTGATCGGTAGCTAGCGAGAGGTCATCACGGAAATCTTGGTGATTCCGGAACGCTCGATGGAGGCCATGGCCTTGGCCACCTGACCATAATTGACCCCCTCATCGGCTTGCAGTTGAACGCGGACCTCCGGGTCCTTGAGCTTGACGTCCCCCAGGCTCTTCTCCAGCAGGTCTACCTCCACCTGCGACTTGTCCAGGTAGAACTTGCCATCCTGGTCGACGCTTACCACCACCGGGTCTTTCTGTTCGGCCGGGGCCACGGCGTCGGTCTTCGGCAGGTTGATCTTGATCGCATTGGTCATCAGCGGTGTGGTGACGATGAACACCACCAGCAACACCAGCATCACGTCTACCAGAGGCGTGACATTCATCTCGCTGAGGACTTCGTCGCTATCTTGGGTCGAGAAGGACATGTCAGCTGGCCTCGCGCATGGCTTGGGTGGACTGGGAAATCGGCTGCCGGCTCAGCATGAAGGAACTGCGCTGGGCGAGACTTTCGAAGTCGTGGGCGAAGTCGTCCATATACGCGGTGGCGAGCTTCAGACGGCGCAGGAAGAAGTTGTAGATCAGCACCGCGGGCACCGCGACGGCGATACCCACGCCGGTAGCGATCAGCGCATGGCCGATGGGGCCGGCGACCGTGTCGAGGCTGGCATTGCCGCTGGCGCCGATCGATTGCAGCGCCTCCATGATCCCCCACACGGTACCGAACAGGCCGATGAAGGGCGAAGTGCTGCCAATACTGGCAAGGATCGCCAGGCCGGCTTCCAGCGAACGGCGCTCCTTCTGGATCTGCTGGCGCAGGTTGCGCTCCAGGCGATCC
Source organism: Pseudomonas sp. S4_EA_1b (assembly GCF_016307435.1). Classification (NCBI taxonomy): domain Bacteria; kingdom Pseudomonadati; phylum Pseudomonadota; class Gammaproteobacteria; order Pseudomonadales; family Pseudomonadaceae; genus Pseudomonas; species Pseudomonas sp. S4_EA_1b. Next base: position 14,120 of record NZ_JAEILC010000102.1, read on the forward strand.
GCGCGATTGATGGTCTGCGCCAGTTGCTGGGTATTGCGCGGCGGTTCGCCGGCTACGGTCATGGCCTCGAACCCGGAGTTGGCGATGCGTGCCAGCGCACCGGGGTATTGCGCGGCATGTTCGGCGGCAGTAAGCAGGTCGGGAGCGTTCCAGAAGGCCTTCTGGAANNCAGCGCCCAACTGATGACGGAGAAGACAATCAGCGCCCAGAGCACGCCGGGGACGATAAGGGATGTGAGTGTTTCGTTCATGGCGATACCTCTAAATCGGTCGAGCTGTTCGGTGGATGAGGGATGTCAATTCGGCACTTTGAAATCGATGGTCTGGTCAGCGAAGCCCTCGATGGGCGTGTCACCCCGCTTGGCCGGGACGAACTTCCACCCCTTCACTGCTTCCACCGCGGCATCGTCCAGCTGCTTCCTGCCACTGGAGCGGGTCACCTCGACACTGCCGGCGCGACCGTTGGGCAGCACGCGGATGCGCAACACCACGCGGCCTTCCCAGCCACGGCGCAGCGCCAGCGACGGGTACTCCGGCGGCGGATTGCCAAGGCTCGCCAGACCGGATATCGCCGCGCTTTCCTTCACCGGCGCGGCGGGCGCAGGCGCTGCGGGCGGTGTCGGCGCAGGCGGTGCTGGCGTCGGTGCCGGAGCCGGTGGTGCCGGTGGCGCAGGTTTCGGCGGCGCCGGTTTCGGCACGGGCTTGGGTTTCGGCTTGGGTTTCTCCACCGGCTTGGGTGCAGGCTTGGGCGCCTCCTCCTGAACCGGTGGTTCAGGTTCCGGCGCGGGTTCCGGCGGCGGTGGCTCCGGAGGCGGCGGTGGCGGTGGCGGCTCCGGGGTCGGCGGTGCGGGGGGTGCGGGAC
>NZ_JAEILC010000103.1:0-9060 GCF_016307435.1 Pseudomonas sp. S4_EA_1b
GGGGAGGCAGGAGGGGTGCTCGTTTACCTTCCGCCGGCCGGGCATGGCGGGCGGGTCACTATCAAGGCGAAAGGGTTGCTCAGCGCCGCAGTTCCGTTCCTCACCCGAGCGGAACGGGAGCGGCTGGCGGGCTTTGCGCGGCGTGAAGCTCAGCTGATATGGACTCTTCCCAAGCGGGTAGAGGATTGGAGTCCTGCGCACCGTGACGCTGTCCGGCGCCTTATCCGCAGAGACGGGCTCCAGGGGCCTGACAGCCCGCAGCGAGCATTGCTTAAGTGGGAAGGGGAGGCGCTCTACCGGTCGTTGGTGACTGAAGGTAGCCTTGCCCTTGTCCCGCCTGACGACCAATAGGGGTGCCTATGCCGACCGTGATCATTGATGGCGTCGAATACGTTCCGCGTGCCGAGATACCGGAGCTCACCGATGAGCGCCTCAAGGCAGCCATTGAAGAGTTGGTTTCAATCCAGTACTTCAAGGAAAACCACAAGGCCGTTCGACAGGCCTGGAACGTACTGCATTGCTTGGCCCCAGAGCTGGCCCAGCTGGCGGCGGATAATCCCAAGGCAGCGTTCGACCGAATTCACGGGTTCGACAAGGGCTAGAAGTATCTTCGAGCGCCAGCAACTGTCCCCACCATGGGGGCGAACTGGCCATATTCCAGCCAGCCCGGCTGTCATCATTCCCTGGTAGCAAATTATCAGGGAACCGCTGTATGACTCAGGTTGACCTGGGCTGGATCGCAGCCCTCGCCAAACCGCAAACTACCGAAGAGCGCATGCTCCAGTCGGTCGTTCTGTCCTTTGTCGACTCTGCCGTGTACGAGTGCCCGGCAGATCTGCTCCGCCACATGAATCCGTCGACACGCGACCTGGCGAAAACCATCATCACATCCGCAAAAACTCCATCCAGCGCCAGCGATATGCGAGAAATGGCTGCCGCTGCTGACCTGGAGTTTGGCCACACCACCAAGTACTTCGAGGTCAGCCCGCCGGTTGGCCGAGTGCGATTCCGCTGGCAGGGCGGCCACCGCAGCAGCGTGCGGGTCAACATGAACAACTTCGGCGAAGAGCGCTTCTACCAGCGCCTGCGCTACCTGCGAGATCGCCTGGTCTGGGAGCTGAACAACGCGTCGGCTTCTCCGGAGCTGAGCGCTCCCCTTTCGCACCAGGCCTGCGAGACGACTGAGCTGCGCGGTCTGATGACTGAAGAGCAGATGGAACGTGTGGCAAAGCCACAATCCAGCCTGGACAGATGCTTCCAGGAGGCGGTTCTGCACCTGGTGGATCCAGCCGTCTACTTCACCACGATTGAGAAGCTGGCATCCCTACCGCCTGAGGACCTGGAGACGGTCTTCGCGGTGCTCGCCCGTGATGGACAAGCCCACCATTGCTGGTGCCCTGGTCCAACTCGCGGAAGATGCTGACAGCGCCTTTACCGCCAAGCGCGGCTACATCGAAGACGTGAAGTCCGGGTACCGCGTGCACATTCGCAAGGGCACCGAACGGGTCAAGCTCTCCGTGTGCCTGAACGAGTTCGGTGAGGAGCGGGCGCTGAAGCGAGCGCGGTTCCTTCGTGACCGGGTGATGTTCGATATCGCACTGAGCATGTCGCCGGGGATCATGAGCCCCATCGTGGGCCTGCAACTACGCGAGTTTTCAAAGCGCGGGCGCCAGGACGTCCTGTACATGCTCTTCCGCTACGCCTGCCCATCCAGCGGCCGCTACCGGACCGTCCGCTATTCCTGCCGGAAAAATGGGTTCCGCGGCTCCTTCACCAAGCTCAGTAAGGAAGTTGCCAACCTGGGCTACGAGGTGCACCCGGACTCCATTGCAGACATCCGGCCGACCCTCGAGCAGTTCAACCGGCATAGCGCGGTCATCACTGACCTTCCGCCGCCGTTTTCCTAAGAGTGAGAGACCAATATGTCAGCCAGTAACCCAGTCAATCCTCGGGGGCAGATGATCGGGAGGGCGCTTGATGTCGTCCTGGCCATCGTCATTATGCTCGTGCTCTTTTGGATCACCAGCTTACTCGTCGCGCCGAAATACCATGGTTTCATCGCTCTGGTGGGTGGGGTCGCTGGCGGATTCTTTGGGGTCCACAAGCCTTTTCTGGTGGCTACCTCAAAGCTGAAACGGCGTTTTGGTCTCCCTGCCGAATCGTGGGGCTTTCAGAGCCGAAGCGGTGGCCAGGGTGCTTGAGCATGATGGGGATGAAGTCGATCGCTGGAGCCTGTACATGGTCATCGGCTTTCTCGCGTCCAAGCGCAAGTTCACGCTGTTCACCAAAGCTGCCCTTCTACCTGCGACCGTAGCTTGCTGCGTTGCGTGGGCATTCGCCCCGTACCAGTCGATGCTGCTGCCGAGCCTCTTTACCCTGGGAAGTGTTGCTCTGGGCACGCTTCTCATCGCAGTGATTCGGATATTCCCCAGGGAGGGCCTCGAGTACCTCGAGCTGATCGAAGCCAGGTTCGGGCAGAAGACCCGTGCTCAGGTTTGGCAGTGGTACCAGGCTGCCGATCAAACATCGCCATTGGATGTTGTGAAGATCGCCAAGGAAGTGGGCGAGTACGGCCGCATTGGCCACGCTTCGGCAAAGTAGCCGCGGGGCCGACTCTGCAGCTGGCCCAGGTTGCATTCCTGAAGCTCCGTGAGACGCTGCCACCAAATCGAGAGATGATTGAGAGGAAACCGTGGCAGCAACTTCGCGATTCAAGCTGAAGCTTGGCAACATCAAGGCCGGTCAAATGTACACCGTGCTCTGCTTCAGGTCCCACATCTCCTATTCTGAGCGATTTCCCTCAGTGGAAGATCCGGTGATCACCGGGGTGCTTGGAGAATCTATCCAGTACGGGCCGCTCTTTGCCTACATGTTTCGCCGCTTCGGCTATCCCAACGTTGGCTGGGATGACTACAAGGAGCTGGCGAAATACATCCTGACGACACCCAACCCGGACATGCTCCTGCAGGTCGTGCCCTACACCGGCGATACGACTTGGATCACCTTCCGTTTCTTCGTCGCTGACAATGTTGCGCAAGCCGTGCGTGAGCACGATGAACATGACCGCATTGAGTGGGAAAAGCGTGCCTATGACTGGCGCGAGCAGCAGGGACTACCCGAGTGGATGCCGGACTGGATCAGGATGCTCAACGAGGACGTGTACCCAGCATGGGGGATCACTGATCACGAAGTGGCTGATTGGCGTGAGGCGATCGGATCGGCTTTAGAGCTGGGACAGCCAGGAACCCCCTTCCACGAACTCAGTAGCAAGGCCTATGAGCTCCGCATGGCGCTGTTCGAGGACTATCGCAAAGTCGAGGCGCGGCCCGCCAGGCTGATGCGCAGTGCCGATATGTCTACCTGGGCTGATACGGATCCACTAAAGCCACTTGCCGAGGCTGCCCAGACCGCGCTGAAGGATCTCTTGCGGCCGGTCCGCGTCAGGGATGTCGCAATCAATGCACTCGGAACTACTGAGTTCACCCCGCGCGTGCTGAAAGAAGCTCCGGTGTCGGGTTACCCTTCAGGAGCCCTGAGTAACGGCGCTCCGAAGGAGTTCGCTGAACTGCATGGGCTGATTATGCGTTTGGGCAAGGGGAATGCGCGCAAGGGCATCGCGAAGGCGGCTGCAGCGCTGAAAGAGCTCGCGGGTCCGAAAGGTTCGGCGTAGCGGGGCCATTATCAAAACAGGGGCTGTACCCATGAAGAGCACCACCCAGGAAGAAAAGGCCCTTTGCGATTTCAAAGCGAAGATCGAGGCCGCTACTGGCCGCGCACCGCTTGAGCGCGAGATTGAAGCATTTCGCGAGCAAGTAGAGGTCGCTGTTGCGCACCAGCAACCCCGAGTGGTGCAGCTGGGATTGTGCGACTTCCAGACCCTGGATGGCCGAGCGACCGTTATCGAAGTGTCTTTTTGATGGAGGTCCGTACCCCAGTTGCACTTCCTGGTACCGATGAGATGCTTATCCCATCTCGCGTGTGTTGGCCCTGGTCAGTTTGCGACTTGGGCGGATGCCTCATTGAAAATCTAGCGAGCAGGCCTTAAAGCCCTATCGAGGATTAACCTGAATGCCCACAACCTATCAGTGCCTGGCACACATTGTGCGCGGCGTATCTCAAGAGTCCAATGTCGCCGGGTGTCCACAGTGTGACGGCAAGGTCGAGGCTGTGGATGCGATTTACGCAGAGCAGCCGGAGACAGCTGTCCAGATCTGCGCTCCGGCTTCGGCGCCGATGAATACCGCGCAGCGAATCGTCGAAGATCACAAGAAACACGGCGGCTACATGATTCCTGCCATTGAGGAGGCCCGTGAGCTGGCAGTTGCGATGGAAAGCGACAGCTGCATCAATCGCGTGTACGTCTTCAGCGACGGAAGCAAGCTGCGGCTCGACGTGTACGAGTTCAAGGTGGTCGATTAGCGTTTGTGGATCTTCGTCGAGGCGATCGGAGAGTGGCCTGACCGGAACCCGGTAGCACCGTCCGCGGATATGGCTCCATGGATGAAGCTGGGATAGCGCAAGACGCGCCCTCGCAGCGGCGGCAGAAAGCGCCGGCAGGTGTCAGCAGGCCACTCCCCAACCTTCTCAATGAATCGGATGAAAAAAGCATGATTGTGAAAGTTTCCCTCAGTGCCGACGAACTCGCCGACATGAACATGAGCGAACAGGAGTTCCACGACCACGTCGTTGCGGCGCTGGATGACGCTCAGCCTGATCTGCCTGGCTTCAACGTCGAAGTCGAAATCACCGACTGACCCTCTCCGTCACTCCCCGCTAAAGACGCTCACTCCCAAAAGGGGCCATCGGGACGCACTCGTAGTTCTGGATGGCCTCCTCATTCTCCTCATGGAAGGCCTGGTACCGCTCAAGGTTGGTCTGACAGAAGCGCTCCAGCTCTGCCGGTACCAGGCGAGGGGAGTAGACGTGCACCGTCTCGCCAACAACCTCCAGAAACTGCTCCGTACCATCAGGAAACATGCTTCTTCCGACCCCGCCCAGCAGGATTTCGACCGCTGCGATGTGAGGAAAGGTAGAAGCCCCGTCTGGATTGAAGTGCGTGACCTGGTTGTCCATGTGTAGTGCTCGTCTTGGGAGTGTTCCCTGATTCTGTCACCGCCGCTGGTGCTGGAAAGTGGAATTGCGACCCTACCCAGGGTCCGACTCTGGGGCAGATTGAGCGCCGCGGCGGCGACTAGGCCTGCAGACTGACCTTGGTTTTCAAGACAAGGATCTGCAGCAAGTGAAGAAATTTCTCCTGGCGATGATGGTGTTTTCCAGCTCCGTTCTGGCTGCAGCACCAGCAGCAAAGGTGGCCGAAAACAATGTGGAACAGACACTCGCGGGCCTCTGCGAAATCTGGCGGCAAGATGCCGGGACGTGTGGCTGCACTCAGCAGAGGCTGATGAACCAATACGGGTTCACGGCCGAGGAGCTCTGGCGGTTCAGCCAGAAGGGCTACAGATCCAGCACCATTGCTGAGAAGAACCGGGTTGCCCGATATGGGCTCAGCGTCCGCGAGATCGGCATGTCGTGTCACGGGAGGCGAGCGCTTTAACACGGCACGCGAAATGGCGATACGCGGCATTCGCTCTGGGGTTGTTACAATGATCTTGATGTCCACTGCGGAAGACTCAATCATGCATTCGGCCACGATGATCGGCTTTGCATCTCACAATTTCCCCTTTGGGGTCGACTCCGATGGCTGGCCTTTCGATCCAAAAGGGGACCCAGACCTGCAGCTGCGCTTGAAGTTCTTCATGAAGGGCCAGACGGCCTATGGAGAATGGTTCAAACGTCTGGGGCCAGGTGAGCGTCCCCCTCGCGGGCGGTGCACCAGGTTCTTTAAGTCCCATAAGCACCTTCGCCCAACGTCATCGCTGATCAGCGCGTGCCGGGGGAAGAGAGGCGGTTAATGACAAGTAGAGCTAACGCAACTCTGGAGCTGGATCGGCAGCCTTCAGCTGACGAGCATGCGGGCATGACCTGGTGGAACTCGCTCACGACCGCCGAGCGCCAGCGCTGGATGCGTGCTGCTGGTGATACTGGCATCGCCGCTGATGCCTGGAGCGCCTTCAAGAAGTCCCAAGGCCAAGATCACCAAAGCTGAAAAGCTCATGAGCGAACAAGCTTCCCATTGGCGCGAATTCCGCCCCAGCAGCTGGACGCGCAGCGATATGGCTGGTGCGGCTCAGCCTCACGGTTCCAACGACGAGCCAGAGGCCGATTATTGGCATGCCTGGCCGCCGTACATCACCGGCGACAAGAGCGACGTAGGCCACCCCTCCAGGGTCATGCGCAGGCGCTTCAAGACGAAAGAGGCAGCGATGGCATACGCCGACCGCATCTGGCCGATAGGGCGGTGGCAGGAAGCCTGAGAGGGGCGTTGTGCTCTCTGCAAGCCGAACACGCACGAAGGCACTTCGAGAGGTGAACCTGTGCGGTTATGGCGTCCTGAAGCCGGACTGCCTATTTGTAGGCTTTGTTGTCCAGTGCTTCATTCCAGCGCGCGATCGGCTTAAAGCAGTTGCTGCAGAAGGCAGTGGCCAAAGCTTTCAGCCGAAGACCGCCGTACATGCTGGTGTTGTCAGCAGGCTGGCCATTGAATAGCCGGTGCTCAGAAACTGTCCCGGAGGCCTCGTACTCAACGTAAAACCCGTCTGCGCTGCAGTGCGGGCATGCTTTGAGGGATTGGATCGGGGGAAGCGGCTCGGCGGCCTGCTGGCGCTTGTACATGAGTACTGCCTTGTCGCGCACACGGCTCAGGTCAGCATGCTGCTCAAGGCGGCCACCATCAACGGGCTGATAGTTCCACCAGCTTGTGGGGTAGCACTTGGCGAAGCTGGCGTGCCCCATCAACACTCCGTTCACAGTCACGGGACGGTCATAGCCGGTGCGCGAGCGGCCAACTACGGCTTTAGGGTCGGTCAGGCTCATGTTCGGGATGATCCTCGGATTGCGACTCAGGGGTGCTCCGAAGCCTGTTCGGAACTCGATGTCGCAATGATGCCCCAGGCGCTGGAATTGCAAGCGTCAGAAGCTACCTGGGACGCTTGCTTCTGACCTATCGATTGAGGATGCGCAGGGGGTGGTTGCTGCTGATCAGTCCCATGTCATGCAGGGCTGTCAGGTAGCCTTCCAGGCGGCCGCGGCTTCGGAACTCGTCATCGAGATCAGTCGAGGTGGCTCGGGCTTCGATCAGGTCGCGTAGACGCCCCTGGACAACCTCGGGAACCGGTTCGTAAGCAATGTGTGCGGTGAGACACTGCCCTTCCGCTGGTGCGTGCCAATGAGAGGCAGAGGAGCCGGGAGACCACCGGGGGTGAAGAGCGCAATCGCGCTGGGTGCAAAGCTGCCAGCCAGCTGGAGGGGTTGGGTTCTGCACTGGGGTGGTCTCCTATTTCGCTGGGTACTGATGGAAAGAGGCTGGCCGCGGGTGACCAGTACACCCCAATCTGCCAGTGCGAGGCGACTCCAGGGCGTCTAACGGCCCCTGAGAAGGGCCAGTGAAGGCGTATATCAGGGCTGGTGCCAGGCCTCGGCCTTCAGGGCTCTGGCAATCGCCATGTAGCCGTCACGCTTGCCCACGAACTGGCCAGCGTTCTTCCGGTCGCCATTGGCTCGATAGAGGATGGCTTGGTGGTTGTGGTTTCGAGCCCGGCGAACACGGTTCGCGATAGCGGCTTTGCGCTGTTCAGCGTTCATATTGGTGCTCCTGGAGATGATGCCGACATGATGCGCCGCCCCCAGGATATGCAAGCCATGGCCTGGCCGCGTTCGCGATCGATCTAGATAAAGGCAATGTGAGTGGTCGAGCGGCGGCCATCCGGATCCGTCTGGGTTACGCGCATGCTGGTGCCTTCGCCTCCTCGAGGCTGGAAGCCTGCAGGCGGCTCAATGATGAAGCCCGTCGCACGGCTTTCCTGGCTTCCAAGGTCATAACCATGGCTGTAGTCCTCGGTTTCAGGCAGGTTCTCGCCGAAGAACGGCCGAATCGCATCAATCTCCTCTGGAGTCGCGGCCGCGAAGAACTGATCGGAGTGCTGCATCAGGGTTCCATCAGCGTGGCGCAGCAGATAGTTGTCTGTGCCGAGCCGGCCCTGTTTACGGCGAATCTGCACCACATAGCCGATTCGGTGGGGCTTCGGGCCGTTGTGGATGCCCGTGATCAAGAACTGTCCCTCCACTGGCAGACGGTTCTCAATGAGACCGCCAAACCCCCTTGGGAGGCGCTCCTCCCATTTCAAGTTGTCGAGGATCCTGTTGAATACTTCTGCCTGGTCGGCAGGGGGTGCGCTTCTGTCGGTCACGGTTCAACCCTCATCCGCAAATTCGTCATCGTTTGGTTCAGCCGCTCAGACCTCAAGCAGCCCCTGGCCAGAGGTTTTGCCTGCCAACTCCTTGCGCAGGTCGAGCTCGAAGTAATACCGAGCCCTCAACTTCGTCATCAGGTAAGTGCCGATGGGGGCGGCGCCGACCGCCAGCATCGCGGGCAAAACCACGAAGGAGAGCACAAAGCACGAAGCGAAGGCCCCACTTGAGAACAGCAGGATCGATCGACGCAGCCCCTTGTCGCGAATCTTCCGGATCAGCAGCAAGTAGCACATCCCGATGGCCCAGCAGTACATAAGCGCCATGGGCACCAGGGTCGGAATGGTGAATCGTTCGTCATGAACAACCTTCCAAAGCAGGGAGACGAGAGGCGCCAGACAGATAAGCGACAAGGCTACGTCTGTCTTCACGGCTTTACGGATGGCTTGTTCTACTCGAGCCTGTTCCGAAATTCCTTGGTTTGTTTCCATCATCGTTACCAGTTGCAGGGGCGCGAAAGGGGAATTGGGTGACTGGGTCGCGGCTGGTGATCAGTCACCATCGATAAGCCGGCCAAGTCCACCCAGAATCGAACCTTCGCCTGCATCTTTACCGCCGCCTTGAGGTGCTGCAGCCAGCATCCTGCCAGCCAGGCGGGAGAAGGGAAGACTTTGCAACCAGACGGTACCTGGGCCGGTGAGGCTTGCGAAGAACACCCCTTCACCGCCGAACAGGGCGGCCGCAAAAACTGAG
>NZ_JAEILC010000104.1:0-1444 GCF_016307435.1 Pseudomonas sp. S4_EA_1b
TCGGCCCGGTCTGCTCGGCCCAGCGGATCAGCCGTTGTGGCGTCCACTCGGCATGCTCGCGATGGCTCTTGGGCATGTGCTCGGCCTGCGTGCTGTGCCGGCCCTTGTGCATTGAGCGCAGGTGGCTGGCCACTCGCTGGTTGGCGTGGAAACACTCGACGGTGCGCGCCGTCAGGCGCACCTCCAGCTGCTTCTTCACCAGTTGATACGGCACCGAGTAGTAATGCCCATCGACCTCGACGTGGTAGTCGATGTGCACCCGCGCTTTCTTCCACTCGGCGTAGACGTAGGGTTGCTCCGGCAGGGGGCGCAGCGCCGGACGATCCAGGCTGTCGAAGGCCGTCTGGCGCGAGCCCGGCAGCTTCTTGAACGGGCGTTGGTTGAGCCGCTCCAGCAACACGGAGATGGCGCTGTTGAGTTCGTCCAAGGAGAAGAACTGACGGTTGCGCAGGGCCGCGAGGATCCAACGCTCGACCACCTGCACGCCGACTTCGGCCTTGGCCTTGTCGCGCGGTTTGCGTGCCCGCGCCGGCACCACCGCCACTCCGTAGTGCTCGGCAAGGTCGCGGTAGCTGGGGTTGATGTCCGGCTCGTAACGATGGGCCTTGCTCACCGCGCTGCGCAGGTTGTCCGGCACCACGATCTCCGGCACGCCGCCGAGGAAGGCGAAGCAACGGGTATGCGAGCCTAGCCAGTCCGGCAGCTGCTGCGACCAGGTGGCTTCGGCGAAGGTGTAGCTGGACGCGCCGAGCACCGCGACGAACACCTGCGCCTGGCGGATCTCGCCGCTGTGGCGGTCGATAACCGGCACCGTCTGGCCGGCATAGTCGACGAACAGCTTCTCGCCGACGCGGTGCTCCTGACGCATCACCACGTCCAGCTTGCCCTGCCAGGCCCGGTAGTGCTCACAGAACCAGCTGTACTGAAAGCCCTGCGGCTGGCTCAGGCGGTACTCCTGCCAGAGCAGCGCCAGGGTCACCCCGGGGCGGCGCAGTTCGGCATGCACCCATGCCCAATCGGGTAAAGGCCGCTTCTCGCTGGCAACCGCCGGGGCCGGCGGGAACAGTTGCTGCTCCAACTCGGCATCGGACAACGAACAGGGCCAACTGAGACCACTGGCGGCAAAACGATTGAGGTAGTCGCCGACGGTGACACGACCGACCTGCACGCTGACCGCAATCTGGCGAGCTGATAGTCCGACCTCGAACTTGAGACGTAGTACTTCGCGAATCTTACGCATGGATAAACGCTCCACGACGACCTCTCTGCTTCGAAAAAGAGGTCGATGGTAGTGAAGAAATCCTGCGTAGCTGCCTGCCCGGTTGAGTGGCCGGATGGCCGTGGAATCAGTGGCCGGATGCGCGTGGAATGGGTGGCCGGATCAGCGTGGAATCGGTGGTCAGATGCTCATGGAATGGGTGGCCAGATGACCGTGGAATCCGCA
>NZ_JAEILC010000105.1:0-58643 GCF_016307435.1 Pseudomonas sp. S4_EA_1b
CCAGGCGTTTTGGTATCCCAAGCTTTGGGAATACCAAAACGATGTCAGAGGTGGCCCGCATGCCCACCAATGCTTCCCACCACTCCCTTCTGCCAAACCAAGGCAACGAAGACAGCAGAAAACGACGTCATCCTCACTGACGATGACTAGCCTTGGCGTAGGATCAAGACCCATAAAGCCGCACTCAACGCGACTTCATCATTCTAAAAAACTCCCCGTCTACACCCTCAAACTTACCAATCACATTTATTCTCACCACACACTTAATAAGCTAGCCACCTATCTAATTTAAAACAACCGTCTGAACTCAACCCCATCTGATAACACCTCTCTTTAACCAACCACACCGCCCTGTTTTTTATTTCACAGGTATTTCACATACCCTTACTTATGCTAATGTCATTACGACATCACCGCTATCAAACCCGGATCGGGAGTGTGTATGACAGGTCTTCTGGCTTCCGTTAACAGCCGTACGCAACTGGTCGGGCAAAACCGCCTGGAGCTGCTTTTATTCCGGTTCAACGATCATCAGTTGTACGGCATCAATGTGTTCAAAGTGCGGGAGGTTATTCGCTGCCCCAAGTTATCTGTACTACCAAAGTCTAATAACAACATTTGTGGCGTAGCGAACATCAGAGGCTCTTCTATCCCCGTTCTAGACCTTGCGATGGCCACTGGGCTGCCGGGCATTACCGATAAGGAGAGCGCTTTTATCATACTTACGGAGTACAACAATCGCGTTCAGGGCTTTCTGGTTTATGCAGTTGAGCACATCGTCAATTTGAATTGGGAGGACATCCATCCTCCGCCCAAGGGCAGTGGCGATAATAATTATCTGACTGCTGTGACCCATGCGGATGATCGGTTGGTGGAGATCATCGATGTGGAAAAGGTGCTGACGGAAATTTCTCCGACGTCGGAGGAGATTTCCAACGGTGTGGTGGATCAACAGGTGACTCAGTGGGCGCGGCACCTGCGCGTGCTCACGGTCGATGACTCGATGGTCGCCCGCAAGCAGGTGACGCGTTGCCTGGAAACCGTCGGGGTGGAGGTGGTTGCGCTGAACGATGGGCGTCAGGCTCTGGATTATCTTCGCGCCATGCTCGATGAAGGGCGCGATCCGCAGGAAGAGTTTTTGATGATGATCTCGGACATTGAGATGCCCGAGATGGATGGCTACACCCTGACCGCTGAAGTACGCAGCGATCCGCGCCTGGCGAAGTTGCATATTGTGTTGCACACCTCGCTGTCGGGCGGGTTTAACCAGGCCATGGTGAAGAAAGTCGGGGCCGATGACTTCCTGGCGAAGTTCCGCCCGGATGACTTGGCCGGTCGGGTCGTCACTCGCATCAAGGCGGCCAACGCCAACTGATCCATTCAACCACCACACCATTCACGCCAGGGAGGCTGAGCGGCAATACATAAAAAGAAGAAACAGTAGAGGCCATATCATGACCAAGTGTAATGAGCTCTATCATCAGGCTCCAGACGGCGAAGCAAGGCCTTTCTGGAAGGGTACGCTTGATACCTGCACATCGGGCTGCGCAACCACGTCGCCTAATTCCGCATGCGAACCCGGCACCACAACCACGCCCATCTCCCCTACCTCAATGAAAGACGAGCTGATCGCCGCCCAGGCGGTGTGCACCCGAGCCAAAGCCGCAGTCGTCGAAATGTTCAGCCATGCGCGCATGGGCCGTGCGCTGGAGCTTGAGCCCATCAGCTCGCTAGTGGATGACATTTCCAGCTCGATCGCCCGCCACCCAGACGCTTTTATCAGCCTGGCACGCCTTAAAAGCATCGACGATTACACCTATATGCACTCGGTGGCGGTGTGTGCACTGATGATCGCGCTGGGCGTACAACTCAAGCTGCCGCCCGCGCTCATTCGTCGCGCGGGGCTGGCCGGCCTGCTGCACGACATCGGCAAGATGGCTATTCCAAACGCCATCCTTAATAAACCCGGGCGTTTGAGCAGCGATGAATTGCAAGTGGTCCGCCGCCATCCCCTGGAAGGCGAAAAAACCCTGATGGGCACCGCCCAGATGTGCGACATGGTGGTGGACGTATGCCTGCATCACCACGAAAGAGTTGACGGCACTGGCTACCCTCACGGGCTGGCGGGTGAGCAAATCAGTGTTTTTTCACGCATGGCCGCAGTGTGCGACGTCTATGACGCGGTGACTTCCGACCGCTCCTACAACCAAGGCTGGGACCCCGCCGTGGCCATTCAGCAAATGTCCACATGGCAGGGGCATTTTGACGATGAAGTATTTCGGGCTTTCCTAAAATCGGTAGGCATTTACCCAGTGGGCTCTATTGTTCAAATGAAAAGTGGCACGATCGGCGTGGTCATTGAACAACATACCGATTCGCTGTTGACGCCCAAGGTCAAGTTATTCTTCTTACCGGTTCTTAATATTTATATCACCCCGAAAGTTATCGATTTGAGTGACCCCGCTCAAACCGATCGCATCATCGCACGGGTGCCGCCGCAACGTTATGGCTTTAAAAACACCGAGCACTTGTGGCTCGATGATAATGAGTCCAACTGAGCAGCGATAACTGTCATGCAGTATTGACCGATGAAACGATAAGCATCGGCGCTACTGCCTAAGCAGCCCATGATTAAGCCTTAAGTCTTGTGTGCACAAAAACATTGGAATGCCAGTATCCGGCGGTATTGGTAACTATCAGCGCGGGCAGGAATCATCATGAAATTCAACTCATTGCAGACTCGAATTTGCTTTACTGCAGGACTCTGCTTATTCATCTCTTGCGCCAGCCTGGTTTTATATGGGCTGTACTCTTCAAATGCGAATCAAACTTATGTGGGCCGCGAAGTTTCTACGCTGATCGAAAATTCGACCATCCGCGAAGTGCAGAACCTTGCCGAATCGCGCGCAAATGCCATCCAAGCCAAATTGCAGAACGCCCTGGACTCAGCTCGCACAATGGCCAACACCATGAGCGCCAGTAAAAGTGCGCAAAGCCCGCTCGCTCTGGGCCGGGAGCAAATCAACACAATGTTGCTCAGCGTGCTCAAGGACAACCCGGATTTCAACGGCACCTACTCGTGCTGGGAGCCGGATGCCCTCGACGCTCAGGATCAAGCCTCTCGTAACAATGAGGGCGGTAACAACCCGCTGACGGGTCGCTTTACCCCCTATTGGACCCGCAGCTCGGACGGCCATATCGCCGTGCAACCGCTGGTGGAATACGACTCCGACGCGCGTCACCCCAATGGTGTCCTTAAAGGCGGCTGGTACTCCGGCCCCCGCGACACTCAGAAAGAGAGCGTGTTGGACCCGATCCCCTACGTGGTTCAAGGCAAAAACGTATGGCTGACGACGCTCTCGGTGCCCATCACCGCCAATGGCAAGTTCTACGGTGTGGTCGGTGCTGACTTCGATATTTCGTTTATTCAGAAACTCAGTGAGCAAATGTCCGCCGCCCTGTATGACGGCAAAGGTTCGGTGACGATATTGAGCCATCAAGGCTTGGTGGTGGCCAACAGTAAACGCCCCGAACTAATCGGCCAGCCATTGAAGGCATTGCTGCCCGACACCTGGGAAAAAGTGTTGGCCAACGTGCAGAAAGGCCAGGGTGACAGTCGGATGAACCAGGAAGCTGAGGAGATCGAGGTGCAAATGCCGATCACCCTGGGCCGCACCGGCAAACCCTGGGCGATCCTGATCCATTTGCCCAAGGCCGTGGTGATGAGCCAGGCGATTGCGCTGGAGCAGGAGCTGAAGTCCCGCGGGCTGAGCAGCAGCATCTGGCAGGTGGGCGTCGGGCTCAGTATTTCTGTGCTGGCCTTGATGGTGTTGTGGTTTGCCACCGCGAAAATCGTCGGCCCGATCCGTGAGGCCGCGACCCTGGCCGCGACCATCAGTCTTGGGGATTTTTCCCAGCGTCTGGTTCAGAAATCCGAAGATGAAGTCGGGCAGTTGTCTTTTGCCCTGAACGAAATGTCGGACAGCCTGCAACGTCAGGTCAAAGTCGCCGAACGCATCTCCGAAGGCGACCTGGACCTTGAGGTTCGTCTGTCGTCCCCCAACGACACCTTGGGCAAGGCGCTGGAAAAAATGGTCGGCAACTTGAACAACCTGATCTCCCAGGTTCAGGTCAGCGCCACCGAGATCACCGGCAGTTCGGGCCAGGTCACAGAGTTGAGTCAGTCGTTGTCCGAGGGTGCGGCCAACTCCGCGTCGTCCATCACCGAGATCAGTGCGGTCATGACGCAAATGGCCGCGCAAACCACCGACAACGCGGCCAACGCTAAGAAGGCCGATGAGCAGTCACAGGCATCACGCGCGGACGCGGGGGAAAGTGACCAGCTGATGAGCGAGCTGATCGCCGCCATGGCCGAGATCGACAACTCGGGCAAAGACATCACGGCCATCATCACCACCATCGACAATATTGCTGCCCAGACCAACCTGCTGGCCTTGAACGCCGCCATTGAAGCGGCGCGTGCCGGCGAACTCGGCCGTGGTTTTGCCGTGGTGGCCGACGAAGTGCGTAGCCTCGCCGCACGCAGTGCCGAAGCCGCCCAGCAAACCGCGGCGCTGATCGCCGACTCGTCGACCAAGACCCAGCGCGGCATGGTCATCGCCGGACGCACCGCCGATTCGCTGCGCAATATCGTTAATGGCACCACGGCGGTTTCGAGCTTGGTGTCCCTGATCTACCAGGCTTCGAGCGAACAAGCCTCCGGGTTGCAGCAGGCCAGTATCGGCTTGGAGCAGATCGATGAAGTGACTCAGCAAAATCAGCACAACTCCCAGCAATGCGCGGTGGCGGCCAAGAACTTGTCGGAACGGGCTAACGCCATGCAGCAAGGGCTGAGCCGTTTCAAGGTCAAAACCAGTTAGCGCGGCGGCCCGGCCGGGGGCGGTCAACCGCTGCCCTCGGTCCCTTTCATCAACCGCAGGTTCATTCACGAAATGTTAAGAATCGCCTCCCTATACTGACCGACTGCGAGCCGCTCCCCCGAGCGGCCCCCTGCCCCGGTATCCACAACCCATGACGCGCCCCGCCTCTCTGCTGCTCCTGCTTGCTGGCCTGTTGTTTTTCTTTGCTTTGGATAACCACGAACTGCAAGGCTCCACCGAAGCCCGCGTCGCCGGGATCGCCATGGCGATGCACCTGGACAACGACTGGGTGGTGCCGCAGTTGTTTCGCGAGCCGTTCCTGGAAAAACCACCCCTGAGCCTGTGGCTGGACGCCGGCGCGATTCGCGTGTTCGGCGGCACCACCTGGGCGGTGCGCCTGGCGTCGGCCCTTGCTGGGTTGTTCAGCGTGATGCTGCTGTACGGGATGCTGCGCAAGTTCGGACGCCCGCAAACCCTGGCGTTCAGCGCGGCATTGATCCTGGCGACCATGGCCAGTTACTGGAGCAATGTGCGGGGTGTCGGCGAAGATGCGTTGCTCAGCCTGGGCGTGACCACCGCCCTGTTGGCGTTCTACCAGGCGGTGCGGCCGGATCGTCAAGGTTCGGCAACCGGCGCCTGGGCGTTGTTTACCGCCGGGATGGTGATCGCCACGTTGAGCAAAGGCGTGCTAGGCCTGGCGATGCCCGGCGTGGTGATTTTTGTGTACTTGGTCAGCACCAGCTTGATGGATAAACGCCTGCGCCTCGGGGACTGGCTCAAGCCGGCGGCGTTTACCCTGCTGGCCCTGATTCCATTGCTGATCTGGCTGACATTCCTATTCCAACGCGGCGGCCTGCAGGCCGTGGGCGAAGTGCTGTGGACCAATAGCGTCGGACGCTTCAGCGGCGAATTCGTCGAGGCTGGGCATTACGAGCCGTTCTATTACTACCTGCTGAAGCTGCCGCAAGCGTTTTTACCGTGGAACATCCTCGTGTACCTGGGGCTGTGGCATTTCCGCAAAAGCCTGGTACGTAATCGTTACCGGTTATTTTTCAGCGTTTGGCTGGTGGCGCAGTTCACGTTGCTGACGTTGGCCTCAAGCAAACGCACGGTGTACCTGATGGCCCTGACACCCGCCGCCGCGGTGCTGGCCGCCGAGTATGGGCGGGTCATCCTGGAGTGGCTGAAGGCGCATAAGCCGTCACTCTACAAGTACCACAGGCGTCTGGTCGGCGGCGTGTTCACGCTAGCGGTGGCGTGTTACCTGACGGCCGCGTTCTGGTTTGCGCCCAAAGCCGATGTGCGTCAGTCGTTCGTGCCGGTGATCCGCCAGGTTCAGGCACTGCAAGCCGAAGGCAAGGAAGTGGTGTTGTTTCAACCCAACGAACGTATCGCCGGGGCCAGCGTGTTTTATTTGCAGAGCTACTTGAAGATCTTGCAGACAGACGCGCAACTGCACAGTTATCTCGCCGCCAGGCCTGGCAACGTTGCGTTGCTGGACCGTACCGACGGCCTGAGCACGCCGGTCAAGGTGATCAAGGAAATGGCGATCAATCGCCAGCCCTACTACTTCGTCGAGCAGTAGGGCCGGCGCGGCAGGTTAGTGTTTGGTGAGTTTGTCCAGGTAACCCATGGCGAATGCCGAGACCACGAAGGTCATGTGGATGATCACGTACCACATCAGGTGCTGAGGATCGACGTTCTTGGCGTCCATAAAAATGCGCAGCAAGTGGATGGAGGAAATCGCTACGATGGAGGCCGCCACTTTCATCTTCAGCGACGAAGAGTCCATGGTGCCCAGCCAGTTGAGCTTTTCCTTGTTGTCGTCGATATCCAACTGCGAGACGAAGTTCTCGTAGCCGGAAATCATCACCATCACCAACAGGCCGCCGACCAGGGCCATGTCGATCAACGACAACAGCAGCAGGATCACTTCGGCTTCCAACATGGTGAAGATGTTGGGAATGACGTGAATGATTTCCTGGAAGAATTTCAACGCCAGGATCAGCAAGCCCAGGGACAGCCCCAGGTAGATCGGCGCCAGCAACCAGCGCGAGGCGTACATCGCATTTTCGATAAAGCGTTCCATTGGATCTCACACAGCGTGGTTAGAAATGGCGGCGAGTATACCAGCCGCCATCAGCGCGCTGTAACCGCGAGAAAACTGACCTGGGCGGCTTCTGTAAGAGAATTTTTCTGCTAGTGTCGAGCCCATCAACTCGGCTCGATGATGTCGGACAGGAAGAAACTCAGATGATGGATGTGCGATCCCCTTTGGCCGGTTTCGGCCTGTGCGCAGCATTGCTGCTGGCGGGCGGCTGCTCCCCCAGCGATGAAAAAAAACAGGCCACCCTCGAAGAGAAAACCGCGCAATTCGAACAATCCTTGGACAGCATCCAAGATCCCAAACTGCGCGACGCCATCGCTGACCTCGGCGGCTCGCTGCTGTTGCTGGAGCGCGCGCAACTCAAGCTCGCCAACAAGCCCATCGAGCCCGAGTACGGTGAAGACTCCCTGGCCCTGCTCAAGCACTACCCCACGCCCCAGGCGTTGGTGGACACCTACATCAATGGCCTGTTCGTGCTGCGCAAGACCTCCCACTCCGATTACCTGACCGATCTGCAGCCGGTCTTCCCATTCAATTTCAACCTGCCCGACCAATTCCCGTTTCCCCACGGCCTAGAATGGCAGTCGGTCACCCTGAGCAACCACAAAGTCATTCCGTTCCAGCCGGAATGGTCGGAAACCGATCCGGGCATCCAACTGAGCCCCAGCAGCTCCAACCTGACCAACCCCGATGATCTGACGGTGACCTACCCGTTCATCGACGGCATCGAGACCGAAAACAAAAGCCAGCCGCAACCGGTGAGCCTCAAGGGCACGGTGGAGGTGATCGCGCCGGGCAATGTGCTGACGTTTGACTTGTCGACCAAGGACGTAGGCCACCCGCGCACTGAAGGCGCGATCAGCGTCAATCTGCTGCGTCTGGAGAAGAACTACGCCGAAATCGAACTGACCAATAGTCAGCCCCTGGCGCCCCAAGTCGGCGATGAGTCCCCCAACCCGCTGCTGGTACAGGCGCGCGACAGCACCGGGCAATTCCTTACTCGCTCGGGATCCATCAATGAAAGCGCGGCTCAGGTAGCGTTCTACCAGAAACAATTGGCCGAGATGCAAAAGCAAAAAGTCTGGTCCGACGCCTTGGAAAAACAGCTCAGCGATGAGCAAAAAGCCTTCGAACACCAGCAGAACAGCCATTACGCCAAGGTGTACTTCAATGGGCTGATCGACACCCTGCAAGTCAACGTGCTGGATTTTTCCAAGGCCACGGTGACCCGCAAGGACCTCGACCTGCCGGTGCTTCGCTTCGACAAAAACAACCTGGAAAAAACCGTGCAAGCCTTGCCCATGCCGGTCACCGTGTATGACGACAGCGCCGCCGATTGGCTCAAGGACGCCACACTGACCGAAGACCAGCTGAAAAACAGCGTCACCATCAGCCAGTCCGTCGAAGACGCCAGCGCCGCGACTATCGTGTTCGACCACCCCTTCACGTTCAATGACGATCTGGTGGGCGCCGAGCGTAATAGCACTGAGTCGCCGGTGACCTTCTTTACTGCCGATGAAAAAGGCGAGCGCGGCGAACCGATTGAATTGCCCACCGAGGCTTTTGAGCTGAACCCGGCACGCGGCACCCTCACCTACGACCTCACGCTGTTTCCGGAAAACCCCGCTTATGTGGTGGGCTCGATCCCGTTGTTCCTGGCGACCATCGAGAAAAACCAGATCGACGTGGGCACGTTGCCTAAGGGCCTGTCGCTCAAGGACAACGCGCTGGTTGTCGACCAGAAAGCCTTCCCCTCCGACAGCTGGCGTTTCTATGCCAAGGACGCCAGCGGCCACTACCTCAAGGAAATCCTCGCCGTCAGCCATCGCGCCGCGGAATACGGCACGGCGTTATTCGACGTGCATTACTTCTACGGCCAGCCGAGCGCGCTGGAAAGCTACCAGCGTACCGAGCTGAATACCGTGCAATACGGCTTTGAGGTCAAACTGGATAAGCCCGAGAGCAAATAAGCGGATTACAGAGCGAGCTGCTCGTGGTTGCGGTTGAGCAGTCGAAGATGAGCCTGCAAGTGCAGGCACCAGATCGGCGGGTCCTCGACCATTTCGTAGCCCTGCCGGGTCAGGTTTTCGACGATCGACTCCAGCAGATGGGCTGCCTCGAAGGGGCCGCGAAATGGGCCCTGGGACTTCACCGCGGACGGCTGCTCGCCGGTCATCCCGGCGGCAAACAGCACCGTCCACAGCCCGTTATCCCCAGCGAGAGGGCGAATGGCGCATTCGATACGGGTAGCCAGTCCGAAGTACTGGCGGGTAAGACAGAGGTTGCGCGACATGGCGGCGACCCTCGGTAGTTCGGTGTTCAGCCCCTGCGCGTGGGCGAGGCTGTTGCTGTCCAGCGACTCCTGTGGATATCCCTAATCCTCAGGATAGAAGAAAAACACGACAAACCAAGGCCGTAGAGACCAACGGTGTAGGCCCCTGTAGTCACCAGTCAAATTATTGTCATTTCTGCCAACCTTGCGGCGAGCGAACTGGCGCCGCGCGAGACAAGCTCGCTCACCACAGGGATCGGGGCACAGGCTTGGATTTCCAGCGCCATTTCGCTTGAGAAAAGCGGCAGTCAACTCAGGTTCTGTGGCAACACCCCAACCCCTGTGGTGAACGGGCTTGCCCCGCGCGAGGCCAGCTCGCTCACCACAGGGATAGGGGCAGAGGCTTGGATTTTTTAGCGCCATTTCGTTTGAGAGAAGCGGCAGGTCAACTCACGTTCTGCGGCACCCCCCCAACCCCTGTGGTGAGCGGGCTTGCCCCGCGCGAGGCCAACTCGCACACCACAGGGATAGGGGCAGAGGCTTGGATTTCCAGCGCCATTTCGCTTGAGAAAAGCGGCAGTCAACTCACGTTCTGTGGCAACACCCCAACCCCTGTGGTGAGCGGGCTTGCCCCGCGCGAGGCCAGCTCGCTCACCACAGGGATCGGGGCACAGGCTTGGATTTCCAGCGCCATTTCGCTTGAGAAAAGCGGGAGTCAACTCAGGTTCTGTGGCAACACCCCAACCCATGTGGTGAACGGGCTTGCCCCGCGCGAGACAAGCTCGCTCACCACAAGGATCGGGGTAGAGGCTTGGATTTTCAGCGCCATTTCGTTTGCGAGAAGCGGCAGACAACTAAGGTTTTGTGGCAACACACCAACCCCTGTGGTGAGCGGGCTTGCCCCGCGCGAGGCCGGCTCGCTCACCACACAAATCGGTGCATTCAGTGACATCGGCTGTTATGAAGCGGGTTTGGCCTCGGCCAGCGCCTGTTGCGCCAGTTCCTTCTCTGCTTCTTTGAGGTCGTCTTCACTGATCATTTCGGCAATCGCGCGCAAACGCTCGACCACCCGGGCGTTGACGGTGCCTTCCGGGAATTGCCCTTCGGCATCCGGCTCGCCGGCATCCTCGCCCACCAGCAGGCTCAAGGCTTCATCGGCCTGGCGTACCGCGTAGATGTGGAACTGCCCAGCCCGCACGGCCTGCAGCACCTTTTCATCGAGCATCAGTGTGGCAACGTTGGCCTGGGGAATGATCGCCCCCTGCTCGCCGGTCAGCCCACGGGCTTCGCAGAGACGGAAGAAACCTTCGATCTTCTCGTTAACCCCACCCACCGCCTGCACTTCACCAAACTGGTTGATGGAGCCGGTGATGGCAAAGCACTGCTTGAGCGGGGTTTTCGACAGCGCCGAGATCAACGTGCACGCTTCGCCGAGGGACGCACTGTCACCGTCCACGTAGCCGTAGGACTGTTCCAAAGCGATGCTGGCCGAAATCGCCAGCGGGAATTCCTGGGCATAGCGGCTGCCCAGGTAACCGGTGAGGATCATCACGCCCTTGGAGTGGATCGGCTGGCCGAGGTTGACCTCACGCTCGATGTCGACAATCCCGCTGCCGCCGGGGTACACCGTGGCAGAAATCCGCGCCGGCACGCCGAACGCCGAGTCGCCCACTTCCAGCACCGTCAGGCCGTTGCACTTGCCGACCGCCGCACCGGCGGTGTCGATCAGGATCACCCCGGCGAGCATATCGTCGAGAATCCGCGCCGACACCCGCCCGGTGCGCGTGGCCTTAGCCTTGAGTGCGCGTTCGATATGGCCGGCGTCGGTCATCTCGTCGCCCGCCAGGTGACGAATGAAATCCGCCTCGCTGACCAATTGGAACAGATCACCAATACGCGCCGACAACCGCCCCTGATGCTCCGCCAGCCGCGCGCTGTAAGTGGCCAGGCGCGCCACGGCGTCGGATGTCAGCGGCGCCATGCCCTCTTCCGAGGTGCGGGTTTTGAGCAACTGCGCGAACTGCTCCAGGCTTTCGTCGACCATCGGGATGTCTTCGTCGAAGTCCACCAGCACCCGGAACATTTCCTGGAAGTCCGGATCGGCGTCCTGCAACGCGTAGTACAACTGACGCGAACCGATAATGATGACTTTGACCTGCAGCGGGATCATCTGCGGGTTGAGGGTCACGGTGGCCAGACGCCCCAATTCGCCCAGCGGCGACTCCATTTTCAGCTTGCGCGACTGCAGGGACCGCTTGAGGGCGTCCCACACGAACGGCTCGCTGAGCATTTTTTCCGCTTCAAGGATCAGAAACCCGCCATTGGCGCGGTGCAACGCGCCTGCGCGCAGTTGGCGATAGGTGGTGTAGAGCGCGCCCTGATCGGTGCTGTATTCGATACGCCCGAACAGGTTGTCGTAGGTCGGGTGCGGCTCGAACACCACCGGTGCGCCGCCGTTGACCGGATGGCCCACCACCAGGCTCGGGCAGTACTGCTCTTCCAGCAGCTTGCGGGCCTGGGCATCGGTCTTGGCATCATCCACCAATTGCTCGACCACGGTCTTGAGCAGGTACACCTGCATGGCTTGCAGGTAACCGCAGACGGCCGCGTTTTCCGCGTACTTTTCCGACAGCGGCGCCAGCAATGGCTGAAGGGCCAGGGTGATGGTTTCTTCGTTGAACTGGCGCAGTTGGTTATTCGACTCGCGTTTCCACTGCGGCAGGCTGGCCAGCTCTTCGTTGAGGCGTTCTTCCAGCTCGGAAATATCGGTGTGAAAGCGCTCGCGGTCGGCTTCCGGCAACTGCGAGAACTCGGCCTCGTCCAGAGCCTTGCCGTCGAGCATCGGCGTGAACGCGATATTGGAGCTGTCGCGGTACAGCGCCACGTCTTTTTCCAGGGCCAGGCGTTCGATTACGTCCAGCGCTTTGTCGTAACGCTGGTTGAAGGCGCGGTCGATAGCGCTCTTGCGCTGCTGGTAGGTAGGGTGTTCGAACACGGCCGGGAACGTGGCCACCAGGTTGTCGATCAGCGCATTGATATCGGTAATGAACGCTGCGCCTCCCCCGGCGGGCAACTCAAGGGCGCGCGGCTCGCGAGGTTCATCGAAGTTATTGACGTAAACCCAGTCCGACGGGGTTTGCAGGCGCTTGCCTTCGGCCTTCAGGTAGCGTTTGACGAACGAAAAGCGACCGGTGCCCGGCTCGCCCATGACAAAAACGTTGTAACCGGGGCGTGGCATGGCCACACCGAACTGCAAGGCTTCAACCGCGCGTTCCTGGCCAAGCACACCGCGAAAGGGCTCCAAATCATTGGTGGTCGAGAAGCTGAACTGTTCAGCGGAGAAAGGGCGAGTCAGCGCATCGGGCGCTAGACGCAGGCTGGCAGCAACAGGATCAGGCATCGGGCTTCCTTACATCAGGCGGGGCAGATAGCGGCATTCTGGCTCCCCCTTGCGCGCTCTGGCAAGGCGGGTCTCTGGGAAAGCATAGACGCGGGAGGCGGCCGGCAAATATTTCATCAAATCGCCAACGGTTTTATAAAAACCCACGGAACCCTTCGAACGTGCCTAAACTCCAAACTGCGCGGGTTGGACTAATAACCGATCCCTAGGGCGCTATGAAGTGCCTGAACCCTTGTCCATTGGTTTGCACACAAAGAGAACAAAGCTATGAAACGGATCCTTCTCGGTACTCTCTTCACCGTCGTCTCCCTCAATGCAATGGCAGAAGCACCAGGTGGCCCGAACTGCGGTTGGGGCAACATGTTGTTCGAAGGCCAGCGCGGCACTCCGGCTCACTTCCTGGCTTCCACCACTAACGGCACCTCGGGTAACGCCACCTTCGGCATGACCTCGGGCACCAACGGTTGCAGCACCAACAGCGCGCTGACCTACGGCGGCAAGTCTTGGATTGCCATGAATGGCATGATGAACGAGCTGTCCGAAGACATGGCCAAGGGTAATGGCGAAGCACTGACCACCTACGCCGTGGTACTGGGTGTTGCGCCCGAAGATCGCGAGCACTTCGCTGCCGTGACTCACGAGCACTTCCAGCAAATCTTCAGCAAAGCTGACGTCACTGCTGACGACGTGCACAACAACACCCTCGCTGTACTGAAAAGCGATGCCCGTCTGGCGAAATACGCGACCCAGGCTTAAGCTCGACCGGCCCGCGCCTCTCCAGGCGCGGGTTTTATTTTTGGGCCCGCCTCCCCTTTGGGTCTTTCTATTTCCGACTTAAGTTGCCTCTATGCTCAAACGAATTGCCTGTCTGGCACTCTTCGCCTGCGCCCCGCTGTATGCGGCCCCGCACCTTGATGATCAGCGTTTGCAGCAATTGGCCAACGATCCGTTCTGGCTTTCCCTGGGCCATTACGAAGCCGGCAAGCTCAAAGGCTGGCGCAGTTATGTCAGCGATAAGAAATTTTTCCTGGCGGCCGATGGTGCTCACCATCCGGACGCGGAACTCAAGGCCACCGTCGACGCACTCTATGCGCCCGCCGGCCTGGGTGAAAAACACGCCCAATGCGTCTACCCCGCACGTACCCGCTGGCTCAAGGATCAGTTGCACCTGACCGACCTGCCCGCCGTGGACTGCGCCGAATTCAAGCAATGGTTCAAGGACGTCGCCCCCCACAGTGCGGTGATGATCTTCCCGGCGGCCTACCTCAACAGTCCGTCGTCGATGTTCGGCCACACGTTGTTGCGTATCGACCAGGCCGACGTGCAAAGCAACAACACCGCACTGCTTAGCTACGCGATTAATTTCGGCGCGTATATCGAAGGCTCGGACAACAGCATTCTCTACGCCTGGAAGGGCCTGATGGGCGGCTACCCCGGCCTGTTCGCGCTGGTGCCCTACCAGGAAAAACTCTCCGAGTACCGTAGCCTGGAGAACCGCGACCTGTGGGAATACCGCCTCAACCTCACCCAGGTCGAGACCGAGCGCATGGTCGAGCATGTGTGGGAACTCAAGCAGATCCAGTTCGATTACTTTTTCTTCGACGAAAACTGCTCTTATCGCCTGTTGGAACTGCTGCAAGTCGCCCGCCCCGGCCTGCGTTTGACCGAGCAATTCCCGCTGACCGCCATCCCCACCGATACAGTCAAAGCCGTGAAAGAGGCGGGTCTTGTAGAGAAAATCGACTATCGCCCGTCCCGCGAGCGCGAATTGCTTGAACGCGCCAAACCCTTGGATGGCGACGAGCAGCAATGGGTGCTCAAGATCAGCGACGACCAGAAGCAATTGCAGGAGCCGGCCTTCAAGGCCCTGCCCCGCGAGCGTCAGGCCCTGATTATCGACGCGGCTTATCGCCTGGGCCGCTACCGCGCCAATGGCCTGGAACGCGACACCGCCCGCTCCCAACGCAGCTTCGAGCTGCTGCGCGCGATCAACCAGAACCCTGCGCCCGACCTCAAGATCCAGCCGCCCGGCCTGCCGGAAGACGGCCATGAATCCCGCACCTGGCAAGCCGGTATCGGCACCCGTGGCGACAAGGCTTTCGGCGAATACGGCCTGCGCATGGCTTACCACGACCTCAACGACAACGCTGAAGGCTTCCCCCTCGGCGCGCAGATCGAAATCCTGCAAATGAAACTGCGCCAGTACGAAGGCAACCACTGGCAGTTGCAACAACTGGACCTGGCCACCATCCGCTCCCTGACCCCGCGCAACGCGTTGCTGCAGCCCTGGTCCTGGCAAGTCACCGGCGGCCTGGAACGCGTACCGGGCAAACACGACGACGAAACCCTGGTCGCCCATGTCAACGGCGGCGCCGGCAGCACCTGGCAACTGCGCGACGACATGCTCGGCTTCGCCCTCGGCACCGTGCGTGTGGAACACAACAACGACTTCAACGAAGCCATCTCCCCGGCCGCTGGCTTTAACACCGGCGTACTGTGGAAAAACCCGCTGGGCAACCTGAGCCTGGAAGCCAAAGGCGATTTCTTCACCAATGGCGAAGTGCGGCGCAGCCTCAGCCTCAACCAACAGTGGGAACTGTCCCGCAACCTGGGCCTGCGCCTGAGCGCCCAGCGCGAATACAGCCATCTATCCTCACCGGTCAATGAAGTGATGCTTGAAGTGAAGTGGTACCACTACTGACCAACGCCTGGCGAAAATCAAAAATGCGGGAAGGGGCAAGCACCCTCCCCCATTTGTTAGCATTGCCCGCACCATCAGGAGTTCACTCGACATGGCCGTTACCTGCACCACCCTTGAAGAAGTTCGAAACAATATCGACCGCCTCGACCAACAAATCGTCACTCTTCTGGCCGAACGCGGCCGCTACGTCTCCCAGGCCGCCCACTTCAAAAAAGATGCCGATGGCGTCAAGGCCCCACAGCGGGTCGAACAAGTGATCGCCAAAGTGCGCAACCTGGCGGAGGTGGCGGGCGCCAATCCGCAAGTCACCGAACAGGTTTATCGCGCCATGATTGCGGCGTTTATCCAGCAGGAATTGGCTGAGCACGCAGCGCTGACCACGCAGCAGGCGACCTAACCCCTAAAGCGGGCTGAGCAAAGATTTGGCCTCTACCGTTAAGGCCAACACATTTCTCACACCCCCTTCACATCCGTCCGACGAAACCCCTTCTAGACTTTCCCTATCAGCCGTAAAACGGCCAGGGAGTACGCCATGTGGCGGTATGCGGTCATGTTGTCGGCGGTAATGGGGTTGGCGGGTTGCCAGACGACCCATCAGGAATTGTTGGCCAAGGGTTATCCACCGGCCTTCGCCGATGGCTTTGACGATGGCTGCAGCAGCGGTCGCCAGGCGGCTGGGGTGATCAGTGGGGAGTTTCGCAAGAATGTGCCGCGCTATCTGCAAGAGCGGGAGTACGCCGAGGGCTGGGAGGACGGTTTTCGTCAGTGCAAGGCGATGCGGGAGAACGAAGAACTGCGCGATTACAAAGAGCGCCATTGGGATGAGCGCGAACGCGAGTGGCAGCAGGAGAAGGATCGCGATGCAGCCCGGGCCTATCGCTCGCAATAGGTCGCTTTCAGACATCCATCGAAACTAAAGCACAGCGAACATGGCCCAAGCTCCATAGAGGGAGATCATCATGAGCCGTGCTTTTGTAAATGAAGACAACGCCGCCGCCCAGGCCGATCAGCCGGTGGAGCGTCAAGTCAGTGAGCAACCCAACCGCCTGACCGCGCAAGGTCTGGCGCAGTTGCACGCCAAAGTCGCGCAGTTGCAGCAGGAACATGGCGCCGAATCCGCCAAGGGCGAGCAGGCCGATAAACAGCGCCAGGCCGACCTTGAGCGGGATTTGCGCTATTTCAACCAGCGGGTGCAAAGCGCCCAGGTGGTAGCGCCTGCCACGTCCACCGATCAGGCGCAGATCGGCAGCTGGGTCACCTTCGCCAACGAGCAGGATGAGCAGCAACGCATCCAATTGGTGGGTGAAGACCAGGCCGACGCCAGTGCAGGGTTGATCAACTGGGGCTCGCCCCTTGGCCGCGCGTTGCTCGGTGCGCGGGTCGGTGACGAGGTGCTCTGGAAGCGCCCCGTCGGCGATCAGTTGATCGAAGTGCTGCGCATCGACACCGAGGCCTAGACGATGCCTTGGGCCAGCATTGCGTCGGCCACTTTGACGAAACCGGCGATATTCGCGCCTTTGACGTAGTTAACCCGGCCGTTTTCTTCGCCGTAGTGCACACACGCGTGATGGATCGATTGCATGATGGCGTGCAGCTTGCTGTCCACCTCCCCGGCGGTCCACAGCAAGCGCATGGCGTTCTGCGACATTTCCAGGCCGCTCACCGCCACGCCACCGGCATTGGATGCCTTGCCCGGTGCGAACAGAATGCCCGCCTCGATAAAGATATCCACAGCCTCCAGCGTGGTCGGCATGTTGGCGCCTTCGGCCACGCAGAGGCAGCCGTTAAGCAGCAAGGTGCGGGCGGCGTCGGCGTCCAGTTCGTTCTGGGTCGCACAGGGCAACGCGATGTCACAGGCCAGCGCCCACGGCGTTTGGCCTTTGCGGAACTCCAGGCCAAAGCGCTCGGCCAGTTCGCTGATACGGCCGCGCTGTACGTTTTTCAGTTCCAGCAGCGCCGACCATTGCTCCTCGGTCAAACCACTTTCGGCGTACAGGGTGCCTTCGGAGTCAGACAGGGAAATCACCTTGCCGCCCAAGTCCATGACCTTACGCGCCGCGTATTGCGCCACGTTGCCGGACCCGGATACCGCGACGCGCTTGCCTTCCACGCGCTGGCCTTCGCGCTTGAGCATTTCTTCGGCAAAGTACACACAGCCAAAACCGGTGGCTTCGGGACGGATCAGGCTACCGCCGTAGGTCATGCCCTTACCGGTCAGCACCGAGGTGAATTGGTTGCTCAGGCGCTTGTATTGACCAAACAGGAAGCCGATCTCCCGGGCACCCACGCCGATATCACCGGCCGGCACATCGACGTCCGCACCGATATGCCGATACAGCTCGCTCATAAACGCCTGGCAGAAACGCATCACCTCGGCGTCGCTCTTGCCCTTGGGATCGAAGTCCGAACCCCCTTTGCCGCCGCCCATGGGCAACGAGGTCAGGGAATTCTTGAAGGTCTGCTCGAAGGCGAGAAACTTCAAAACCCCCAGGTTCACCGACGGGTGGAAACGCAGCCCGCCCTTGTACGGGCCGATGGCGCTGTTCATCTGAATGCGGAACCCGCGATTGACTTGGACCTTGCCGTGATCATCCACCCACGACACCCGGAACGTAATCGCACGCTCGGGCTCGCACATCCGCTCCAGAATGCCCGAATTCAGATAGTGCGGATTGGCTTCGAGAAATGGCCACAGGCTGCGCAGGACTTCTTCTACGGCCTGGTGAAATTCCGGCTGATCAGGGTCACGTTTCTTTAGGCGAGCGAGGAAGGATTCGACGGATTCGATCATGAAAAGTCTCGGCAAATTGATTGTTTTTAAATGAGATTGGGCCGGACTTTAACAATTCATGTCGCACCGCGACAGGGCAAAATGTCGCTTTTGTGAATTTAAATGGTGCATTGGATGTAAATAAACCGGGGAAACGGGAGTTTTCTGCACTTTAAAGGGGATTGCCAGGCTAGGGGTGTGCACCGTCGAGGGAACTGCTATCGAGGTCAAGCCACCTCCCACATTTGATCGGTGTGGGTCAGGGGAATGTGCAAAAAAAACGGTGCCCGAAGGCACCGTTTTTTTAACCGGCCCGGGATCAGGCCAGTTTTTTGTGACGTACACGGTGTGGCTGGGCAGCGGCATCGCCCAGGCGCTTCTTGCGATCGGCTTCGTACTCGGTGTAGTTGCCTTCGAAGAACACCGCTTGGGAGTCATCTTCGTACGCCAGGATGTGGGTCGCGACGCGGTCAAGGAACCACCGATCGTGAGAGATCACAATGGCGGCGCCTGGGAAGTCCAGCAGGGCTTCTTCCAGGGAACGCAGGGTTTCGACGTCGAGGTCGTTGGACGGTTCGTCGAGCAGCAGGACGTTGCCGCCCTCTTTCAGGGTCAGGGCCAGGTGCAAGCGGCCGCGCTCACCACCGGAGAGGTCCTTGACGAACTTCTGCTGGTCGCCGCCCTTGAAGTTGAAACGGCCGACGTAGGTGCGCGACGGGATTTCATAGTTGCCGATGCGGATCTGGTCGGAACCGTCGGAAATCTGCTGGAACACCGTCTTGCTGCCGTCCAGGTCGTCACGGCTCTGGTCGACACAGGCCAGTTGCACGGTTTCGCCGATTTCGATGCTGCCCGAATCCGGGGTTTCCTTGCCCATCAGCATGCGGAACAGTGTGGATTTACCCGCACCGTTACCGCCGATAACGCCGACGATCGCGCCTTTTGGCATGGAGAACGACAGGTTGTCGATCAGCACGCGGTCGCCATAGCCTTTAGTGACGTTCTTGAATTCGATGACCTTGTCACCCAGGCGCGGGCCGGCCGGGATGTAGATCTCGTTGGTTTCGCTGCGCTTCTGGAATTCCTGCGACTGCATCTCTTCAAAGCGTTGCAGACGCGCCTTGGATTTGGACTGGCGGGCCTTGGCGCCTTTGCGCACCCATTCCAGTTCTTCCTTCATGGCCTTTTCGTGAGCCGATTGCTGCTTGGATTCGGCGGCCAGACGCTCGGACTTGGCTTCCAGCCAACCGGAGTAGTTGCCCTCGTAAGGGATGCCGGCGCCACGGTCGAGTTCGAGGATCCAACCCGCCACGTTGTCCAGGAAGTACCGGTCGTGCGTAATCGCAACCACGGTGCCCGGGAAATCGTGGAGGAAATGCTCCAACCAGGCGACGGAATCGGCGTCCAAGTGGTTGGTCGGTTCGTCGAGCAGCAGCATGTCGGGGGCCGACAGCAGCAGACGGCACAAGGCCACGCGACGCTTTTCACCACCGGACAGGTGTTCGACCTTGGCATCCCACGCCGGCAGGCGCAGCGCGTCGGCGGCGACTTCCAGCTGACGCTCCAGGTTGTGACCGTCGCCGGCCTGCAGGATGGCTTCGAGCTTGGCCTGTTCGGCGGCCAGTTTGTCGAAGTCGGCGTCCGGCTCGGCATAGGCGGCATAGACTTCATCCAGGCGCGCCTGGGCGTCCTTGATTACGCTGACGGCCTCTTCGACCACTTCACGCACGGTCTTGGCCGGGTCCAGCTGCGGCTCCTGCGGCAGATAGCCGATGTTCAGTTCGGGCATCGGGCGTGCTTCGCCTTCGAACTCGGTGTCGACGCCAGCCATGATTTTCAACAGGGTGGATTTACCCGAGCCGTTGAGGCCGAGCACGCCGATCTTGGCGCCGGGGAAGAAGGACAACGAAATGTTTTTCAGGATTTCCCGCTTCGGAGGGACAACTTTGCCCAGCCGATGCATGGTGAAGACGTATTGAGCCATGGTGAACCTAGCGTCAGTGACTGATGAATTGAGCGGGCGAAGCCCGTGCCAGGCCATGCGCCGCGCGAGCCTTTGACTATCATCAATGCCAGCGAGCGGAAAAAGCCTGAATATCTGGGGCTGGAACGCCCCCGCGTAACCGGCAAAGCTACCTGAATGCGCTTGGTCAGTCCAGCCAGGCGGGACTGGCACTTTGCCACAACACAAGGCATGCTAGCCGCCCTCCGGGCGTCCGGCTTATAGTGCACGTCGCGCGCCAGTCCAGCCAAACCGCAGGATTACAGCTTGTCCAAAGTCACGCCGCCAACTCCCTTGCGCGCCGCTCATTTAGCGCCGGGAGCGCCCCTGCACGGTCCTCTTAAAGGCGCACTGGCGACGCTCGTCTTGCTGCTGCTCGCTTTATTGTTCTGGCAGTTGCTGGATCAACTGCAGCAAAACCAGAAAAACCAGCAGCAATACACCATCGACTACAGCGCCGACCTGGCCGAACAGATCAGCCTGAACATGGCCCTGAGCGCCAAGATCGCCCTGAACCTGCTGCCGATGGTCGAAGCACCGCGCGACCGCGAACAGCAACAGGCACTGATGCTGACCTTGCAACGCTCCTTGCCGGAATTACGCAGCGTGGCCCTGCTCGCCCCCAGCGGCGCGATGATCAGCGACAGCGCGCCCGATAGCCAGGACGCCGCCTGGCTCGAAGATCTGGTACAGCGCAGCCACGGCCAAGCCTATTACCTGAGCAACAACGACGACGGTTCGCTCATCTATCTGTTGCTGCACCAGCCAAGCGGCGGTTCCAGGGTGTACTGGGCGTTGCGGCTGGCACCGGAGTACCTGACCAACCTCACCCGCCAGGACAACCCGGGCCAGCGCCCGGCGTGGGCCATCGAGAACCGCCTCAACCACCGCGTGATCAGCCGTGACAGCGGCATGCCGGCCCAATGGACCAGCGCCCTGACCCCGGACGAATTGAACAAAAGTGTACTGGTCACGCCTCTGAGCAAAAGCGATTGGCAACTGCGCGGCCTGTTCGACCGCAGCGCCGTGCTTGAGGAACTGCTACCGGCGTTCATCGGCAAATGCCTCCTGGGCCTGGCCTTCTCGCTGGTCCCCGTGATCGTTCTGTTTAACATGCGCCGTCGTCAGCGCCAGGTGCATGAGGGACGCCGCCGTTACCAGGACATTTTCGAAGGCACCGGCGTGGCCCTGTGCGTGCTTGACCTATCCGGCCTCACCACGTTCTTTGAACGCGCGCACCTGCGCAGCCGCGAACAATTGAACGCCTGGCGGCATGCCAACCCGGACGACTATCGCCAACTGCTCGATGAGCTGCGCATCACCGAAGTCAACCAGGTCGCGGTACGCCTGCTCAACGTGGGTTCGTGCGAAGACGCCTGGGAACGCTTGATCAGCGATTGCCCGAACAACGTTACCTCCATCGGTTACCAGATCCTCGAAGCGGTCCTGACCCAACAGGACCAGTTAGAGCTGGAAATCCAGCTCAACGATGTGGCCGGCAACGATCAATACCTGTGGCTGGTGATGCGCTTGCCAGAGCAGCAGGACGATTTCAAGGCGGTGATTCTCAGTATCAGCGATATCACCAGTCGCAAGCTGATCGAACTGTCCCTGGTGGAGCGCGAAAGTTTCTGGTCGGACGTGGTCCGCACAGTGCCGGACCACCTGTATGTACAGGACGTGATCAGCCAGCGCATGATTTTCAGCAACCACCACTTGGGCCAGACCCTAGGCTATAACCGCGTCGAACTGCAGCAAATGGGTGAGTACTTCTGGGAAATCCTGCTGCATCCCGAAGACGCCGAGCATTATCACGACTTGCGCCAGCAGCAACGCCAGACCGGTTATGCCACGCAACTGCACTGCCAACTGCGCTTTCGCCATCGCAACAACCAGTGGCGACGTTTCGATATCCGTGAACAGGCCCTGGCCCGGGACAAAACCTCTCAAGTCACCCGCATTATCGGGGTGGCCAAGGACATTACCGACCAGATCGAAGCCAGCGAATCTCTGCGCGACAGCGAGCAGCGCTACCGCATGTTGGCCGAGAGCATCAGCGACGTGATCTGCTCCACCGACAGCAATTTGGCCCTCAATTACATCAGCCCCTCGGTCAACGCCGTGTTGGGCTATGACGTGGACTGGGTGTTCAAGAACGGCTGGCAATCGATCATCGCCAACCCGCAGCAACTGGCCGGCATTTACAGCCTGGTGGAACAGGTCAGCCGCGCCCTGGGCGACCAGGAGGCCCTGAGCAAGCTGCGCGATCAGGTGCAGACCCAACTGTTTCTGTTCGACTGCCTGCGCGCCGACGGTCGTAAAGTGCCGATCGAATTGCGGGTGGTGCTGGTGTGGGACGAGCACGGCACGTTCGAGGGCATCCTCGGTGTCGGTCGGGACATCAGCCAGCAACGCCGCGCGGAAAAAGACCTGCGCATGGCGGCCACGGTATTCGAGCACTCCACGTCGGCGATCCTGATCACCGACCCGGCAGGCTATATCGTGCAGGCCAACGAAGCGTTCAGCCGGGTCAGCGGTTATGAAGTGGCGGATGTGCTGGATCAGTTACCCAACATGCTCACCGTCGACGAGCAGCAGGAAGCCCACCTGCGCTATGTGCTCAAGCAATTGCATCAGCACAGCACCTGGGAGGGCGAAGTGTGGCTCAAGCGCCGCAACGGCGAGCATTACCCGGCCTGGGTGGGTATTACCGCCGTGTTCGACGATGAAGGCGATTTGGCCAGCTACGTGTGTTTTTTCAGCGATATCAGCGAGCGCAAGGCCAGCGAGCAGCGCATCCACCGCCTGGCCTATTACGACGCCCTGACCCACCTGCCCAACCGCACATTGTTCCAGGACCGCCTGCACACCGCGTTGCAGTCGGCCGAACGGCAGAAGTCGTGGGTGGTGCTGATGTTCCTTGACCTGGACCGTTTCAAACCGATCAACGACTCCCTGGGCCATGCCGCCGGCGACCGCATGCTCAAGGAAATGGCGACCCGTCTGCTAGGTTGCGTCGCCGAAGACGACACCGTGGCGCGCATGGGCGGCGACGAGTTCACCCTGTTGCTGCAACCGCGGGTCAACCGTGAAATGGCGCTCAACCGCGCCATTCATGTGGCCGAGCAAATCCTGGCGAGCCTGGTGAGGCCGTTCGTGCTGGAGGGCCGCGAGTTCTTTGTGACCGCCAGTATCGGTATCGCCTTGAGCCCGCAGGATGGCAACGAGCTGAGCCAGCTCATGAAAAACGCCGACACCGCGATGTACCACGCCAAGGAACGCGGCAAGAACAACTTCCAGTTCTACCAGGCCGACATGAACGCCAGCGCTCTGGAGCGCCTGGAACTGGAAAGCGACCTGCGCCACGCCCTCGACCAGAACGAATTCGTGCTCTATTACCAGCCGCAATTCAGCGGCGACGGCAAACGCCTGACCGGCGCCGAGGCGCTGCTGCGCTGGCGCCATCCGCGTCGCGGGCTGGTGCCGCCGGGGGACTTTATCCCAGTGCTGGAAGAGTTGGGCCTGGTAGTAGACGTGGGCGATTGGGTTATCGCCGAGGCATGTCGCCAGCTCAAGACCTGGCACCAGAACAAAGTCCGCGTGCCGAAAGTCTCGGTGAACATCTCCGCGCGGCAATTTTCCGATGGCCAACTGGGCACGCGCATCGCCACCATTCTGAAGGACACTGGCCTGCCGCCGGCATGCCTGGAGCTTGAGCTGACGGAAAGTATCCTGATGCGCGAAGTCAACGAAGCCATGCACATCCTCGACAGCCTGAAAAACCTGGGCCTGAGCATTGCGGTGGACGACTTCGGCACTGGTTACTCGTCGCTCAACTACCTCAAGCAGTTCCCCATCGATGTCCTGAAGATCGACCGC
Source organism: Pseudomonas sp. S4_EA_1b (assembly GCF_016307435.1). Lineage (NCBI taxonomy): Bacteria > Pseudomonadati > Pseudomonadota > Gammaproteobacteria > Pseudomonadales > Pseudomonadaceae > Pseudomonas > Pseudomonas sp. S4_EA_1b. The sequence goes on from NZ_JAEILC010000105.1 coordinate 24,012, forward strand.
ACCTTCGTCGACGGCCTGCCGTCCGGCGAGCAGGATGCCCAGATCGCCCGCGCCATTATCGCCATGGCTCACAGCCTGAACCTGGCGGTGATCGCCGAGGGCGTGGAAACCCACGAGCAGTTGGACTTCCTGCGCGAGCATGGTTGCGACGAGGTACAGGGCTACCTGTTCGGGCGGCCAATGCCGGCGCATCGGTTCGAAGCGCAGTTCAGCAATGATGCGCTGTTCATGTTCGATTGAAGGGTGTGGCGCGGCCACTGGCCTCATCGGGGGCAAGCCCCCTCCCACATTTGAATGTATTCACANNTGCCCCCGATGAGGCCGGCACAGCCACCACCCATCCCGAAGTGAATCCCGCTTGTCCGCGACATGACGTCCTTTCATATGCCATCTAAAACCCATTGGGTTAGAATGCCCTCCTTTTCTGCCCCCGATCCTTGAGGACCGCCATGTTCAGCCGTGATTTGACTATTGCCAAGTTCGACGCCGATCTCTTCGCCGCCATGGAGCAAGAAGCCGTGCGCCAGGAAGAGCACATTGAGCTGATCGCTTCGGAAAACTACACCAGCCCCGCGGTCATGGAGGCTCAAGGTTCGGTTCTGACCAACAAGTACGCCGAAGGCTACCCAGGCAAGCGCTACTACGGTGGTTGCGAGTACGTCGACGTGGTTGAGCAACTGGCCATCGACCGCGCCAAGGAGCTGTTCGGCGCCGATTACGCCAACGTCCAGCCACATGCCGGCTCCCAAGCCAACAGCGCCGTGTACCTGGCCCTGCTGCAAGGCGGCGACACCATCCTGGGCATGAGCCTGGCCCACGGCGGTCACCTGACCCACGGTGCAAGCGTGTCCTCCTCCGGCAAGCTGTACAACGCCGTTCAATACGGTATCGATGCCAATGGCCTGATCGACTACGACGAAGTCGAGCGCCTGGCAGTCGAGCACAAACCAAAAATGATCGTGGCCGGTTTCTCTGCCTACTCGCAGATCCTGGATTTCCCACGCTTCCGCGCCATCGCCGACAAAGTGGGCGCGTACCTGTTCGTGGACATGGCCCACGTGGCCGGTCTGGTCGCCGCTGGCGTCTACCCGAACCCGGTGCCTTACGCTGACGTGGTCACCACCACCACCCACAAAACCCTGCGCGGTCCGCGTGGTGGCTTGATCCTGGCGCGCGCCAATGCCGAGATCGAGAAAAAGCTGAACTCCGCCGTGTTCCCAGGCGCCCAGGGTGGCCCGCTGGAGCATGTCATCGCCGCTAAAGCGATCTGCTTCAAGGAAGCACTGCAGCCTGAGTTCAAGACCTACCAGCAACAAGTGGTGAAAAACGCCCAGGCCATGGCCAACGTCTTTATCGAGCGCGGCTTTGACGTGGTCTCCGGCGGTACTGAGAACCACCTGTTCCTGCTGTCGCTGATCAAACAGGACATCTCCGGTAAAGATGCGGACGCTGCCCTGGGCAAAGCCTTCATCACCGTGAACAAAAACTCGGTACCGAACGACCCACGTTCGCCGTTCGTCACTTCCGGCCTGCGCTTCGGCACCCCGGCGGTGACCACTCGTGGCTTCAAGGAAGCCGAGTGCAAGGAACTGGCCGGCTGGATCTGCGACATCCTGGCTGACCTGAACAACGAAGCCGTGATCGACGCAGTGCGCGAGAAGGTCAAGGCGATCTGCAAGAAGCTGCCGGTATACGGCGCTTGATCGCAGTAGCTTGAACAAGAAGCCCGGCTCTTGAGCCGGGCTTTTTTATGCCTGCTCTGCAACTTGAAATGAGATCAACTGTGGGTGGGGCAAGCCCCCCTCCCACATTGTTTTCAGGGTTGGTAGACCTTGGCAAAGCCTTCGCGGATTTTGTCTTCCGGCAACTCATCGGCAATAAACACAATCACACTTTCCCGCGCTTCACCCTCGGCCCACTCGGTGTCCCAGTCGAAGCCGTAGAGTTTCAGCACGCCCTGAAACACCATGCGCCGATCTTCCCCGGCAATGTTCAGCACGCCTTTGTAGCGCAGCAATTGTTTGCCGTGGTCTTCCAACAGTTCGTTCATAAACTCGCTGAGGCGGTCGATATCCAGCGGTTGGTCGGTGCGCAGCACCAGGCTGGAGATACGGTCCACGGAAGGCGCGGCGCTCACCGGGCGCAGGCTCATGCCGGCGTTGAGATTGAAACCGCGCACGTCGAGCAATTCGCCCAGATCGATCTGCCCATGGTCGACCACACGAATCGGCGCGCGACGGTTGATGCGGGTCAGGCGTTCGCTGAGGGCGTCGAATGTGGCGTCATCCACCAAATCACGCTTGCTCACCAGCAGGCGGTCGGCAAAGCCAATCTGCGCCTGGGCGATGGTCTGGGTCAGGTGGTGCTCGGCGTGGGCTGCGTCCACCAGAGTGATGATGCCGTCGAGGATGTAGCGCTCGCGCAATTCCTCGTCGATGAAAAAAGTCTGGGCCACGGGAGCGGGGTCGGCCAGGCCGGTGCATTCGATCACCAGGCGGTCGAAGGCGATTTCGCCACTGTCCAGGCGTTCAAGCAGCAGGTACAGGGCTTTGGTCAGGTCCGTGTGGATGGTGCAGCACACGCAGCCGTTGGACAGCGTCATGACTTGCACCGGCTCCTCACCCAACAGCTGGGTGTCGATACCGGCGTCACTGAATTCGTTTTCGATCACGGCGATTTTCAGGCCGTGTTCGGCTTTGAGCAGGTGGCGCAGCAAGGTGGTTTTACCGGCGCCAAGGAAGCCGCTGAGAACGGTAACGGGAATGGGAGAGGACACAACAATTCTCCTTATAGCTGAAGAAACACAAAACAATGTGGGAGGGGGCTTGCCCCCGATAGCGGCGTGTCAGTGGCAGATAAGTGCCTGACACACTGCTGTCGGGAGCAAGCCCCCTCCCACAAGGAACACTGTCAGCCGGATTACCCGGTCAACAGCACTTGGGCCCACCCTTGCCACCGTAACGGGCTTCCTGGCGTTCGCGGAAGAACGCCTTGTAGTCCATCACTGGTTTATCCGGGTGCTTGGTTTGCATATGCTCGACGTAGGTGTCGTAGTCGGGCATGCCGACCATCAGGCGTGCGGCCTGACCGAGGTATTTACCCAGGCGACTGATGTCATTGAACATGGCTGCAATCCTCGATCATGCGTCCGGTATGGCCTGGAACGGGGCTTCTTTATCCGTGCGTTCTTTGTTGCCCCAGGCGGCGACGCCGACCTTGAGCGCATAGAACAGGATGCTGAACACCACGAACAGAAACAGCGCCGTCAGCGTCGCGTTGGTGTAGGCATTCCAGATCACATGCTGCATCTGGTCGATGCTCTTGGCCGGCGCGAGGATCTGGCCACCGGCCAGGGCATCGCTGTACTTCTTGGCCAGGGACAGGAAGCCGATTGCCGGGTTGGCGTCGAACAGCTTGATGAAGCCTGCGGTGGTGGTGCAGATCAGCAGCCAGACCGCCGGCAGCATGGTCACCCAGATGTAGCGCTGGCGTTTCATTTTGATCAGCACCACGGTGGCCAGCATCAGCGCGATACCCGCCAGCATCTGGTTGGAGATACCGAACAGCGGCCACAAGGTGTTGATGCCGCCCAGTGGGTCGATCACCCCTTGATACAGCAGGTAACCCCACATCGCTACGCAACCGGCGGTCGCGATCAGGTTGGCAGTCCACGACTCGGTACGCTTGAGCGCCGGCACGAACGAACCCAGCAGATCCTGCAGCATGAAGCGACCGGCACGGGTACCGGCGTCGACAGCGGTGAGGATGAACAAGGCTTCGAACAGAATCGCAAAGTGGTACCAGAACGCCATGGTGTTTTCACCCGGCAGCACACTGTGCAGGATCTGCGCGATCCCCACCGCCAGGGTCGGCGCACCGCCGGCACGGGCCAGGATGGTGGTTTCGCCGATGTCATGGGCCACCGCCTGCAGCGCTTCCGGGGTGATAGCAAAACCCCAACTGCTGACGGTCTGCGCCACAGCCATCACATCCCCGCCAACTACGGCGGCCGGGCTGTTCATGGCGAAGTACACACCCGGCTCAATCACCGAGGCCGCCACCATCGCCATAATGGCCACGAACGACTCCATCAACATGCCGCCGTAACCGATGTAGCGGGCGTTGGTCTCATTATCCAGCAGCTTGGGCGTGGTGCCCGAGGAGATCAGCGCGTGGAAACCCGAGACCGCACCGCAAGCGATGGTGATGAACAGGAACGGGAACAGCCCGCCTTTCCACACCGGGCCGGTGCCATCGATAAACTGGGTCAACGCCGGCATTTTCAGCTCGGGCATGGTGACCAGGATGCCGATTGCCAGGGCAATGATGGTGCCGATCTTGAGGAAGGTGGACAGGTAGTCCCGTGGGGCCAGGATCAGCCACACCGGCAGTACCGCCGCTACGAAGCCGTAGCCGATCAGCATCCAGGTGATCTGCACGCCGGTAAAGCTGAACGCCTTGGCCCAAACCGGATCGGCGGCAATCTGCCCGCCCAGCCAGATCGAACCGAGCAGCAACAGCACGCCGATGATGGAGATTTCACCGATACGGCCTGGGCGGATGTAGCGCATGTAGATGCCCATGAACATCGCGATCGGGATGGTCGCCATCACGGTGAAGATGCCCCATGGGCTCTCGGCCAGGGCCTTGACCACGATCAGTGCCAGCACCGCGAGGATGATGATCATGATCAGGAAGCAGCCAAACAGCGCGATGGTCCCCGGAATGCGCCCCATCTCTTCGCGCACCATATCCCCCAGGGAACGGCCATTGCGACGGGTGGACAGGAACAGCACCATAAAGTCCTGTACCGCACCGGCCAGCACTACACCGGCAATCAGCCACAGCGTGCCGGGCAGGTAACCCATTTGCGCTGCCAGTACTGGGCCGACCAGCGGGCCTGCGCCGGCAATTGCCGCAAAGTGGTGACCGAACAGGATGTGTTTGTTGGTCGGCACATAGTCCAGACCGTCGTTATTGAGCACTGCGGGGGTGGCCCGCCGTGGGTCAAGCTGCATCACATTGTTAGCGATGAACAGGCTGTAGTACCGGTAAGCAACCAGGTAAATGGCCACTGCGGCCACCACAATCCACAAGGCGTTGATCGCCTCGCCGCGGCGCAAGGCCACTACGCCCAGGGCGCACGCTCCTACGATTGCCAGCACCAGCCAGGGTAAGTGGCGTAGCAGGCTATTATTATTTTTCATTTTTATATTCCAGCCAGGGTGGACAGAAAGGACAACCACCCGGAGTTTAGCGCTGTTGGCCTCAAAGGCCACCCCCCTCCATTGGTCTAGAGCCTTGCAACGCGGAAAAAAGCAGAAAAAACCGCCCAATGATGGCGCAGGGCTACACTCCATCCATCTCCAGAGGGTTTCACCATGACCAATCACCCGTCCGACCGCCGCTGTTTCCGCCGCATCGCCCTGGATGCGAAAACTGAACTTCGACAAAACGGCGAGGAATGGCCGGTAAAGTTGGTGGACTTGTCGCTAAAGGGCCTGGCGGTAAAACGGCCGGAGTCCTGGAAGGGCAATAAAGCCCTGCCATTCGACGTCGATATCCGTCTGGACCCGAAGGCGCATATCAAAATGCAGGTCAAGCTGACCCACGACGATCACGGCCAACTGGGCTTTGTGTGCAGGGAAATCGACCTGGATTCGATCAGCCACTTGCGGCGGCTGATCGAGTTGAACCTCGGCGATCAAGCGGAACTTGAGCGAGAGTTGGGCGCGTTATTGGAGGTATAGGCTCAGGGAAACGCTTCGCGGCTGGGAAACTCGTCCTCCATGTCCCAGTAGCCCTTTTTCTGACTCGACGCGACTTGCCATTGCCCGTCGACATAGCGATACGTCTGGTAGCGCGTGGTGAAATCGTCCTCACCGTCGCCGTCCATAAAAGACGATACCTGCAACAGTTCATCCGGCCCGCCATTGTCCGGCGTCGCCACCTGCCAGTCAGCCTTTCCCGTGTGCGCCAGGGTCAGCGGCTGGGATTTGCCGTCCGCGCCGGTGAAGCTCAGCGGTGTGAGTTGCTGCTTGGCCGGTAGCAGCATTTGGGTGGCTGGGCCGCTGTAAGTGCCCATTGGCGCAGTCATGTCGATGCTCAAAAAATACACAGGTTCGGGCAACCCCTTGAGCGGGGCCTCGCTGACCTCGGCCAGTGGGTAGCCGAGGTCCTGTTGCGCGATCACCTGATCGGCAGCCGACACCAGGCGCACTTGAGCCTCAAGCAACGGGTTGTCGACCAGATCGCCGGGCTCGTCGAACGAGTCCTCATCCAGCCCGCTGCCCCAGCTGTCCTTGTGCATCTGCGCGCTGATGCGCTGGTCTTCCAGGATCTGCAACTGGCTGCCCTGCTCGGTTGCCAGGGTTTGCGCCAGGCGATAGCCCGCCGGCGGCGCCGCCGCCCAGGTCATGGCGGAGGCGGCGGTCAGGGTGACAAATAGGGCGGCAATGCCCCAGTGCTTGGATCGTTGCATAGCGGCCCGTCCTGATTTATTCGAAAAGTGCATCCAGCGCCTGCTCCAGTCGCGTCACCGCAATGATCTGCAACCCCGCCGGCGCTTCCTTCGGCGCGTTGCCCTTGGGCACGATCGCGCGCTTGAAGCCGTGCTTGGCGGCTTCCTTGAGACGTTCCTGACCGCTCGGCACCGGGCGCACTTCGCCGGACAGGCCGACCTCACCAAATACCAACAGGTCGTGGGGCAATGGCCGATTGCGCAGGCTGGACATCACCGCCGCCATCAACGCCAGGTCCGACGCGGTTTCCAGCACCTTGACCCCGCCGACCACGTTAAGGAACACGTCTTGATCGTGGGTCGGAATGCCGCCATGGCGGTGCAGCACCGCGAGCAGCATCGCCAGACGGTTCTGATCCAAACCAAGGGTGACGCGGCGCGGGTTGGCCAAGTGGCTGTCATCCACCAGCGCCTGCACTTCCACCAACATTGGCCGGGTGCCTTCCCACGTTGCCATTACCACGCTACCGGGGACTTCTTCTTGGGCGCGAGTCAGGAAAATCGCCGAAGGGTTGGAGACTTCTTTCAACCCACGGTCGGTCATGGCGAATACGCCCAGCTCGTTGACCGCGCCGAAGCGGTTTTTCACTGCCCGCAACAAGCGCAGACGGCCGTCGGACTCGCCCTCGAAATACAAAACCGTGTCGACCATATGTTCCAGCACCCGAGGCCCGGCCAAGGCGCCTTCTTTGGTCACATGGCCGACCAGGAAAATCGCCGTGCCGCTCTGCTTGGCATAACGCACCAGCAGCGCCGCGCTCTCACGCACCTGGGACACGCCGCCCGGCGCCGACTGCAATTGCTCGGTGAAAATCGTCTGGATCGAGTCGATCACCATGACTTTCGGCTTTTCGATCCGCGCCGTGGCGATGATGCTTTCGATGCAGGTCTCGGTCATCACCCGCAACTGGTCCTGGGGCAGGCCCAGACGACGGGCGCGCATGGCCACTTGTTGCTGGGATTCTTCACCGGTGACGTACAGCGCCGGCATGCGGCTGGCGATGCTGCACAAGGTCTGCAACAGGATGGTCGACTTGCCGATGCCTGGGTCGCCGCCGATCAGCACCACTGAGCCATCCACCAAGCCGCCGCCCAGCACCCGGTCAAGTTCGCCGGATGCCGTGGAAAAACGCGGGATTTCTTCGACGCTGACTTCAGCCAGGGTTTTGATCTGCGCCTGTTGCCCGGTCCAGCCGGCGCGACCGGTAGGCGCCGCCGCCCCGCCGCTCTCGATCATGGTTTCCGTCAGGGTGTTCCACGCCCCGCATTCGCCGCACTGGCCGGCCCACTTGGGAAAGGTCGCGCCGCACTCCGTGCAGCCGTACATGCGCTTGGCCTTTGCCATTCGAGAACCTCCAACCGAAAAACCGCGATGATAGCTCAGCGCGACGCTGGGGTCCGGATTTCACCACTGGCCAATCGCGAGGCGCTATTGCCCACCGGGTCTTCGGCGTTGAGGTCGGCGCCCTTGGCCTTCAGTTCATCCAGCAGTTCGACGCGCTTGAACAGCCCGGCGTACATGGCGGCGGTCTGCCCGGCGCCGTTGCGCTGGTCGGGGTTGCAGTCGGTGGCCAGCAAGCGCTGGGCGATTTTCAGCTCACCCTTGAAGATTGCGCCCATCAGCGCGGTATTGCCGCGTTTGTCCTGCACACAGGCATCGGCACCGGCGGCGAGCAAACGATCCACGAACGGAGCCTGGCCGTGGTAGGCGGCCAGGATCAGGGCGGTGTAGCCCTTGTCGTCCTGGGTATTGAGGCTGTAGCCGGACTCGATCAAGGTATTGAGCATATCGAGGTCGCCACGGCGGGCGGCGTCGAAGTAATAGTCCTGCAACTGCGCTTTGAGCGCGGCGGGATCGGGGGATTCAGCCTGGGCGGTGAACGCCAGCAGGGCGATCAGCAAACCGATAGTTAAACGCATGGGTTTTCTCCTGCCAGGGATCGGCGCCGCTGGCCGGCGCCGATCGGAACCAACGGATCAGTCGGTCAGTTTGTCGGCCGACGCCTTCACGCGGGCCAGGTCACCCTTGGCGACCTTGGCCACACCGGTGCCGTATTCCGGATCAGCCTTGTAAAGGAAGGACAGGATGATGTGCTTGCTCACGTCGTCCGTTGTAGCCAGGGAACCACCGAAGTTTTCGATTAGGTTCTGACGCTCTTTCTGGCTGTACGAACGGTACAGATCACCGGCCTGCTTGAAGTTCTGCTCACGCTGGATCTTCGCCTGCTGGGTGCTGCCGGTCAGCGGCAACTGGCTGTAGCGCGCGGCTTGTGGCTCTTCCCGCGGCTCCAGGCGGCTTGGCTGATAGTTCACGCCGCTGCTGGTTTTACCGCTGTTCATCGCGCCGTCCTGGTTGCCGTTGTTGACGGTCACGCGTGGGGCGTTGATCGGCAGTTGCAGGGCATTGGCGCCCAGGCGGTACATCTGGGTATCGGCGTAGGAGAACACCCGACCTTGCAGCAGACGGTCTTCAGACGGCTCGATGCCCGGCACCAGATTGGCCGGCGCCATGGCGACTTGTTCGGTCTCCTGGAATACGTTAGCCGGATTGCGGTTCAGTACCATCTGCCCCACTTTGCGCTCGGGCACATTCGGCCAGATCTTAGTAGCGTCCAGTGGATCGAAGTCGAACTTGGCCAAGTCTTCCGGTTTGAGCACCTGCACATACAAGTCCCACTTAGGGAAGTCGCCCTTGTTGATATGGGTGACCAAGTCGTTAGTCATGTGGCTGTAATCACGCCCTTGCACATCGACCACTTGTTTCGGATCCAAGTTCTTGATGCCTTGCAGGCTCTTCCAATGGAACTTGACGTAGTGCACTTCCCCTTTGGCGTTAATCAACTTGTAAGCATGTACGCCATTACCGTCCATCTCCCGGTAACTGTCAGGCGTGCCGTAGTCCGAGTACAACTCGGTGAGGGTGCGGGTTGCTTCGGGAACATGGGAGAAGAAGTCGAAACGGCGGGAGTCGTCGTCCAGGTTAGTGCGCGGGTCGGGTTTGAATGCGTGCACCATATCTGGGAACTTGATGGCGTCGCGGATAAAGAACGTCGGGAAGTTATTCCCGACCAGGTCCCAGTTGCCGTCGGCCGTGTAGAACTTGGTGGCGAAGCCGCGCGGATCACGCAGGGTTTCCGGGGAATGGTTGCCATGCACCACGGCGGAGAAGCGCACGAACACCGGGGTTGTTTCGCCGGGAGCAAATACTTTGGCCTTGGTCAGATCGCTGAGACCATCGGTGACGGTGAAGGTGCCGTGGGCACCGGTGCCGCGCGCGTGCACCACGCGCTCGGGGATGCGTTCGCGGTCGAAGCGTTGCAGTTTCTGAATCAGTTGCACGTCTTGTAACAGCACCGGGCCGGTGGCGCCGGCGGTCTGGGAGTTCTGGTTGTCGCCAACGGCGGCACCGTTGTCACGCGTGAGGGTGGCGGCGTGTACAGACAGGGAAAGCAGGCTGGCGGTGGCCAGGATCAACGCGTGTCGCGTCAAAGCCGGGCCGCGGCTGAGTGAGTTGTTCATCAAGGTGTCCTCTGGTTTTTTTGATGCACATTCAGTTGTGCTTGCCAGAGGCTAGTGACCCAAGAGTCAGAAGATAAATAGAAAAGCCGTACCAGCCCGATTAATAAAATAATGTGGTAAGCCACTGAAATGCCGGGTATTTCGCGCGCGATTGATGGCACTTTGCAAACTATTTGCGTTTTAATGTGTCGATAAAAACCAACAGTGTTAAGAGTTGTTTCGCGCAAGCCCGCAACGACTGACTTACACTGAGCCCCACCCTTCTCATCTGTAACAAGGAATAACCTATGGGCGTGATCAGTGAGTTCAAGGCCTTCGCGGTCAAAGGTAATGTGGTCGACATGGCCGTCGGTATCATCATCGGCGCCGCCTTCGGCAAAATTGTTTCCTCGTTTGTAGGCGACGTGGTGATGCCGCCTCTCGGTCTGTTGATCGGCGGGGTGGACTTCGGTGATCTGGCGATCACCCTCAAGGCAGCCCAAGGCGACGCACCGGCTGTGGTGCTGGCCTACGGCAAGTTCATCCAGAGCGTGGTCGACTTCCTGATTGTGGCGTTTGCGATCTTCATGGGCGTGAAGGTGATCAACCGTCTCAAGCGCGAAGAGGCCAAGGCGCCGACCCTGCCGCCGACGCCGACCAAGGAAGAAGTGTTGTTGGGCGAGATCCGCGATCTGCTCAAGGCACAGCACGACAAACCGCTTTAAACCGCAGCGGTTTGGAAAAAAGGCGCCTCCAGCAGGCGCCTTTTGTTTACCAGTAGTTTTCCACCGCCACCTGGCCAGGGCGCCGGGATAGCGACAGATTCATGTCGCGTTTTTTCAGCAACTGACGGGTGTCATCGACCATTTGCGGGTTACCGCAAATCAGCACGCGTGAGTGTTCGGGGCTCAACTCTACGCCGGCCGCGCGCTCCAGTTCGCCGTTTTCGATCAGCGTGGTGATACGCCCATTCAGCGCGCCAGGGTGCTGCTCGCGGGTGACGATGGGCAAGTAGGTAAGCTTATGCGCGTACTCGGCCAGGTACTCGCGCTCGCCCAGCTCCTTAATCAACGCCTGATAGGCCAGTTCCTTGGCTTCGCGGGCGCTGTACACCAGGATGATGCGCTCGAATTTCTCCCAGGCTTCGAAGTCCTGCAGGATCGACAGAAACGGCGCCACCCCGGTGCCCGTGCCCAGCAGCCATAGGTCACGACCATCGACGAAGCGGTTCAACGTCAAGTAACCCGTGGCCTGGCGCTCCACCATCAACGTATCGCCGACGCGCAGGCGGCTCAGTTCACTGGTGAACTCCCCGCCGGGGACGACAATCGAGAAAAAATCCAAATATTCATCGAAGGGCGCCGACACCACCGAATACGCACGCCAGACCGTGCTGCCATCGGCTTTGGTGACGCCCAGGCGCACAAACTGGCCGGCGGTAAAACGAAAGCCGGGGTCACGGGTGGTACGCAGGGTGAACAGGCTGGGGGTCAGCGATTGCACATCGAGCAAGGTCTGACAGGTGTATTTTTCAGCACTGGCCGTCATGGGGAACTCCGTTCTGCAGAAGGCGCTAGTGTCCCTCAAAGCGGCGCCGGCTAACACCGATGATTGAAATCTCCTGACCCAATATGCGAGCAAGTGATGTTCTAACGCTGTAAAGACCACTAACTAATTAAGGTTATTGGCGCCGCAAGCCTGTATGAACGCGCACTAATTATTTGGCTATTAATCCACTACCAAACTAAAACCATTCCCTATCATCCAATCAAAAGATATCAAATTGATATTATGCGCAGCCCCCTTGAATCCAATGGGAAGGCCATAAGCAAGGCGAAATTAATTACACAGAATTCCGATTCTTGTATAAGTCCAACCCCTTAAATAGCTACCTAACATACTGATTTTTTCACACAACTAAGTAGCCCATGTCCTACACTCTTTTCCGTGCAGCGTTGGGATTCAGGACGTACCCAAGTCACATATACACCCATGGAGAGTTATCGATGGTCAACTGGCGCAATACACGGGTCCCCAAACTGGAAGAAGAGGACGAGATCACCAGTGTCTTCGAGATGGTTATCAATGAAACATATTCACTCGGCTTCCAATTCTGCTCATTCAAGATGAGTGCACAACATCAAAACAGTCAAAATGTCATCTTCGAGAAGAACAGCTATCCAAACGAATGGAACACGTTATACCGAGAAGCGCATTTCTCCAGCACTGATCCTGTCATGTCTCATTGCCAACGCTCTGTCCTGCCCTTTGTCTGGAAAGAAAGTGCATTTAACAGCGCACCTCACTTGTGGGAACTGGCCACCTCCTATGGCGTTCATCTGGGCTGGACTCAACCACTGCATGGGCCTCAGGGCGTCTTCAGCATGCTAACTCTAAGTCGTGGCAGAGGTGAGATCACACCGGAGGAGCTGTATGAAAAAGCCGGCAATGCGCTCTGGCTGTGTCATGCAATGCATACCGTGGTGGCGAATAAGTACGCCGATGGGCCAGCCGCGAAACCATGCAGCAAGCTGACGCCCCGCGAGATCGAAGTATTGCGCTGGTCTGCACTGGGCAAGACCGCTGCCGAGATTGCACAGATCCTGTGTTTGTCCGAACGTACAGTCGGCTTTCACAATTGCAGCTCGATGCGAAAACTGGGGGTCAACAATAAAATCGCGGCCGTGATGGTGGCCGCAAAGGCTGGGTTTCTTTAAACATCGCATGTAATCCGCATGAAAAAACCGTAACATTTACGACCAGTTCCGGGTGATGACGCGGCGCGCGCCGGCGCGTCGTCGTTCACCCCAATGGTTCGATTACCCAGAGTTTTCTCCCCCCATGCCCCTGCTCGACAGCCCCTTCGCTCAGCTCGATCTGATCCGCCAACCCGAGCAGCACAACGACCCGCTGCAAGCCTTCGACGCCGCCGACGAATACCTGCTCAACCACTTGGCCGCCCAGCGGCCGAGCGTCGACACCCGCGTGTTGGTGCTCAATGACAGCTTTGGCGCTTTGGCGGCCAGTCTGCAAGGCCAGGTGCAGGTGATTTCCAGCGGCGACTCGTTTCTGGCGGCCCAGGGCCTGGAAAAAAACCTGGTGCGCAACGCCAAGGCGTTCGATGCAGTGCCGTTCATTCCCGCCAGCGAAACCCCAACCGGGCCGTTCGACCGCGTGCTGATCCGCGTGCCGAAAACCCTGGCGCTGCTTGAGGAACAGTTGATCCGCTTACAAGGCCAACTGGCCCCGGGCGCCGAAGTGATTGCCGGGGCGATGGTCAAACACCTGCCACGCGCAGCCGGTGACCTGCTGGAGCGTTACATCGGGCCGATGCACGCCTCACTGGCGGCGAAGAAAGCTCGCCTGTTGATCGCCACCGTTGCCGAGCGCCCCGCCGCCGCCTCGCCCTACCCGACCCGCTACCGCCTGGATACACCCGCCATCGAGCTGCTGAACCACGCCAACGTGTTCTGCCGTGAAGGCCTGGACATCGGCACCCGCGCCTTCCTGCCGCACTTGCCCACCGGCCTGGGTAACGCCCGCGTTGCCGACCTCGGCTGCGGCAACGGCGTATTGGCGATTGCCAGCGCACTGCACAACCCCGACGCCCACTACACCCTGGTGGACGAGTCCTACATGGCCGTGCAATCGGCCCGTGAGAACTGGCAGGCCGCGCTGGGTGAACGTGACGTGAGCGTGCGCGCCGCCGATGGCCTGGCCGGCCAAGAGCCGCAGTCCCTGGACGTGGTGCTGTGCAATCCACCGTTCCACCAGCAGCAGGTGGTGGGCGACTTCCTCGCCTGGCGCATGTTCCAGCAGGCCCGCGAGGCCTTGGTGGTGGGCGGTGCGCTGTATATCGTCGGCAACCGTCACTTGGGTTATCACAGCAAACTGGCGCGGTTGTTCCGCGGCGTCGAGCAAGTGGCGGCCACGCCCAAGTTCGTGATTCTCAAAGCGCGCAAATAAAAAAAGACCCCGCCCCTACAAGATGTAGGAGCAGGGTCAAAAAACCGTGCCGCAAGGCAACGGGATGGGATGTCAGTGAGTGGTCAGGCCGGCCGCATTCATAAACATGCGCATCAGGCTAGCGACAACAAACAGCACCAGCACACTGCCGGTCCAGATCATTGCCAACCACCCCAGGCGCCGCCACAGCGGCTGCTTTTCCGCCTGTTCGATCTCGTGCAACGAAGGTTTGCCGGACATGTCACGCCCCTCCTAGTGATAACCGTCTTCGTGGGTGACCTTGCCGCGGAACACGTAGTAGCTCCAGAAGGTGTAGCCCAGGATGAACGGGATGATGAACAAGGTGCCCACCAGCATGAAGCCTTGGCTCTGCGGCGGCGCGGCGGCATCCCAGATCGATACGGACGGCGGCACGATGTTCGGCCACAGGCTGATCCCCAAACCGCTATAGCCGAGGAAAATCAGCACCAACGTCAGCAAGAACGGCGTGTAGTGCGCATTGCGAGCCACCGCGCGGATCAGCCCGTACATGGTCACCAGCACCAGCAGCGGCACCGGCAGGAACCAGAACAGATTTGGCAGGGTGAACCAGCGCGAGGCGATTTCCGGGTGCGATAGCGGGGTCCACAGGCTGACGATGCCGATCACCGCCAGCACCACGAACGCCAGCGGCCGCGCCAGGTTGTGCATCTGTTCCTGCAACTTGCCTTCGGTCTTCATGATCAGCCAAGTGCAGCCGAGCAACGCATAAGCGACGATCAGCGCCACGCCGCAGAACACGGTGAACGGCGTGAGCCAGTCCAGCGAACCGCCGGCGAACTGGCGATTGACCACCGGAATGCCGTCGATAAATGCCCCCAGCGCCACGCCCTGAAAGAACGTCGCCGCCAGCGAACCGCCGATGAAGGCCTTGTCCCACAGGTGGCGCTTGGCGTCTTTGGCCTTGAAGCGGAACTCAAAGGCCACGCCGCGGAAGATCAGCCCCACCAGCATCAGGATCAGCGGCAGGTACAGCGCCGACAGCACCACCGAATACGCCAGCGGAAACGCGCCGAACAACGCCGCGCCGCCCAGCACCAGCCAGGTTTCGTTGCCGTCCCAGACCGGCGCGACGGTGTTCATCATCACGTCGCGGTCGACCTTGCCCGGAATAAACGGAAAGAGGATGCCGATACCCAGGTCGAAGCCGTCCATCACCACGTACATCATGATGCCGAAGATGATGATCACGGCCCAGATCAGCGGAAGATCAATACCCATCTCAATTCCCCTTATGCTGGATGTGGTCGTGGTGGTCGTCGGTGCCATCGTCGGCTGCCGACAACGGACGCGCCGGTGTGCGTTTCTGGCCGGGGCCGCCGTGGGTCGGTTCGGTACCTTCGTGGGTCACGGGGCCTTTGCGCACCAGGCGCATCATGTAGCCCAAGCCCGCACCGAACAGCGCGAAGTACACCACCACGAACAACACCAGGGTGATGGTCATCTGCGCCAGGCTATGCCCAGACGACGCATCCGCCGTGCGCATCAGCCCGTAGACCACCCACGGCTGACGCCCGATTTCGGTGGTGAACCAGCCGGCGAGGATCGCGATCAACCCCGAGGGGCCCATCCACAGCGCCAAATACAGGAACGGTCTGGAGGTGTACATCTTGTCGCCCCGGCGCAGCCACAGGCTGAACAGACCGGTAAAAATCATCAGGAAACCCAGCCCGACCATGACTCGGAACGACCAGAACACAATGGTCGAATTCGGCCGGTCCT
Source organism: Pseudomonas sp. S4_EA_1b (assembly GCF_016307435.1). Lineage (NCBI taxonomy): Bacteria > Pseudomonadati > Pseudomonadota > Gammaproteobacteria > Pseudomonadales > Pseudomonadaceae > Pseudomonas > Pseudomonas sp. S4_EA_1b. The sequence goes on from NZ_JAEILC010000105.1 coordinate 39,757, forward strand.
CAGGTGGGAACTCCTTGAGCGCCGGCACCTGTTTATCCAGCGAGTGAGTCAGGATCAGGCTGCCCAGGTATGGAATCTCTACGGCGTACTTGGTTTTTTCCGCCTGCATATCGGGCCAGCCGAACAGGATCAGCGGCGTAGGCTCATTGCCTTTGTTTTCCCAGTGGCCTTCGATCGCGGCGATTTTCGCCGGCTGGTGCTCCAGCGTGTTGAGACCATGGAAGTCACCGATTACCGCTTGGATAGGCGCCACGATCAATGCCATCCACATGGCCATGGAGAGCATTTTGCGGATCGCCGGGTTGTCCTTGCCGCGCAGCAAGTGCCAGGCCGCCGAGGAGCCGACGAAGAACGCCGTCGCCACGAAGGCCGCCGTGGCCATGTGCATCAGGCGATACGGGAACGATGGGTTGAAAATTACCGCCAGCCAGTCGGTGGGAATCACACGGCCGTCGATGATTTCAAAGCCCTGAGGCGTCTGCATCCAGCTGTTGGAAGCCAGGATCCAGAACGTGGAGATCAGCGTACCCACCGCCACCATGACCGTGGAGAAGAAATGCAGCTTGCGCCCCACCTTGTTCCAGCCGAACAGCATCACGCCGAGGAAACCGGCTTCCAGGAAGAAGGCCGTAAGCACTTCGTACGTCAGCAGCGGCCCGGTAACGGCGCCGGCGAAGTCCGAGAAGCGGCTCCAGTTGGTGCCGAACTGGTAAGCCATAACCAAGCCCGAGACCACCCCCATGCCGAAGTTGACGGCAAAGATCTTCGACCAGAAATGGTAGAGGTCACGGTAGGTGTCGTTATGGGTCTTGAGCCACAACCCTTCCAGCACTGCAAGGTAACTGGCCAGGCCGATGGTGATCGCCGGGAACAGGATGTGGAATGAGATGGTGAACGCGAACTGAATTCGGGCGAGATCTAGCGCCTCCAAACCGAACATAAGTCTTCCTCTGTCAGGTAATACCGGCTGCTGGCGGGAGCCTGCACCCACTGCCCCCACGGATATGGAGTGTGGCGAATTTCAATTCGTTTCTTTTTTTAACCAACCACGTAGGGAGTCTGGCCTTACGGCCCGCCAGAGCAAATCCTGGAAGAAATTTGATCTGGATCAATTACAGCTCAAAGAGTAGTCCCATTTTCTGCGTCCAGTTGTGTGGTCGATTGACGCGTGACAGGCTGCCTCACCCCGGTTCTCGCAACTATTTGTTACAGCTTGATGCTAATCTCGCGGTTCCCTCCGGCCGTGATCTGAATGCCCGATGCCTACTGAACCCGCGTTGCTGTTGCGTCACCACCGCCCTTTTATCGCGTTCTGGCTGGCGCGGATCTTTACCGCCAGCGGCTTCCAGATGCTCACCGTGGCCATCGGCTGGAACCTCTATCAACTGACCGGCAACGTGCTGGACCTGGGCTTGGTCGGCTTGGTGGAGTTCGTGCCGCGCGTGCTGTTTATGCTGCACACCGGCCATGTGGCCGACCGCTATGAGCGACGTAAAGTCGCGGCCATCTGCCAGACCGTACAGGCGTTGATCGCGCTGTCCCTGGCCATTGGTGGCCTGACCGGCACCGTGACCCGCGAGATGATCTTTATCCTCGCCTTCCTGCTCGGTGCCGCGCGCTCCTTTGAATTGCCCACCACGCAAGCGCTGCTGCCGAGCATCGTGCCCAGCACGCTGTTCCCGCGCGCCGTGGCGTCGTCGCAGTCGGCTCAGCAACTGGCCACCATCGTCGCCCCGGCGCTGGGCGGTCTGCTCTATGCGTTTGGCAGCGTGTGGGTGTATGGCCCCACCGTGGTGCTGTACCTGATCGCCTGCGCGCTGACCCTCAACCTGCCTGCCCGCCAGACCCCGCTGAACAAAGGCAAGGCCACTCTGGATTCACTGCTGGCCGGCATCCGTTTTATCCGCAGCCGCCCGGACATCCTCGGCGCCATCTCCCTGGACCTGTTCGCCGTGCTGCTGGGCGGCGCCACCGCGTTGCTGCCGGTGTTCGCCAAAGACATCCTGCTGACCGGCGCCTGGGGCCTGGGCCTGTTGCGCTCGGCGCCGGCGGTGGGGGCATTGCTGATGTCGTTGTGGCTGGCGCGTTTCTCGGTGGACCGACATGTCGGCCGCGTGATGTTCACCGCCGTCGGGGTATTCGGTGTGGCGACCATCGCTTTCGGCCTATCGACGTCATTCTGGTTTTCCCTGGCGGTGCTGGTGGTGTTGGGCGCGGCGGACATGATCAGCATGGTGATCCGCGCCTCGTTCGTGCAGTTGGAGACGCCGGACGAAATGCGTGGGCGCGTCAGCGCCGTCAACGGCCTGTTTATCGGCGCATCGAATCAGCTGGGCGAATTCGAATCCGGCATCACCGCCCACTGGTTCGGCACCGTGCCCGCCGTGGTCATGGGCGGGATCGGCACCCTCGTGGTGACCGGGGTGTGGATCAAACTATTCCCCACCCTGGCCAAGCGGGATCGCATGCATGTGCCAGAACCGGTTTCCCCACCCACCGCCTGACCTTTATGGCAACAAGCTCAATGTGGGAGAGCACTTGCCCTCGATAGCGGTGTAACTGTCGAGGCATCTATTGACTGAAACACCGCCATCGGGGGCAAGCCCCCACATTTCAAAGCACCTTATCCAGGGTGATCGGGAAGTCCCGCACCCGCTTGCCGGTGGCGTGGTACACCGCATTGGCCACTGCCGCCGCGACGCCGACGATGCCGATTTCCCCGACGCCTTTGGACCCCAGCGCATTGACGATCTCGTCGTGTTCTTCGACGAATACCACATCAATGTCGCCGATATCGGCATTCACCGGGATGTGGTACTCGGCCAGGCTGTGGTTCATGTAGCGGCCCAGTTGATGGTCGATCTGGGTCTCTTCGTGCAGGGCCATGCCGATACCCCACACCACGCCGCCGAGGATCTGGCTGCGGGCCATCTTCGGGTTGACCACGCGCCCGGCCGCAATTGCGCTGACCACGCGGCTGACCTTGATAGTGCCGAGGTCTTCATCCACGCGCACTTCAACGAATACCGCCGAATGGGTGGCGGTAGCATAGCCTTCGCGTTTTTTGTCCGGCTCGCTGTCGACCTGCACCTCCAGGGCGTCCTCACCGCTGTCCTTGACCAGCTGCGCCAACGACACGCTCACGTCACGCGCGTGCAGTTGCCCATCCTCAAAGCGCACCGTCTCAGCGTCCTTGAACACCGGATAGGTCTGCCGCGCCACGCTCAACAGTTTGGCGGCCAAGGCTTCGCAGGCTTGTTGCACAGCGGTGCCCACCGAGGAAACAGTGAACGAGCCGCCCTGCAACGGCGCGGTGGGCAGCGACGAGTCGCCGAGCACGAAACGCACGTCGTCCACGGCTACCCCGCTGGCCTGGGCGGCGATCTGGGTCATCACCGTGTAGGTGCCGGTGCCGATATCGGTGGTGGCGCTGCTCACCACGAGCTTGCCCTCGGCATCGATTCGCGCCTTGGCGCTGGCCTTCATTTGCATGGCCTCCCACACCCCGCCGGCCATGCCCCAGCCCACTAATTGGCGACCGTCGCGCATGCTGCGCGGTTCCGGGTTGCGCTGGCTCCAGCCGAAGCGCTCGGCGCCTTCGGTGTAACACTCGCGCAGGGCTTTGCTCGACCAGGGTTTGTCTTCGTTCTGGTTACGCTCGGCGTAGTTGATCAGGCGCAGTTGCACCGGGTCGATCGCCAGGGCGCAGGCCAGTTCGTCCATGGCGCATTCCAGGCCGATCACCCCGAGGGCGGCACCGGGCGCGCGCATGTCCAACGGCGTGAACACATCCAGCGGCACCAACTTATAGGTCAACTGCACGTTGTCGCAGTGATAGAGCATGCCGCTCCACTCCACCACGTGTTCACTGAAGTCCTCGAAACGCGAGGTCTGGCCAATCGCCGTGTGCCCCAGCGCCAGCAGGCGGCCGTTGGCGGCGGCGCCCATTTGCAAGCGCTGCAGGGTGCGTGGGCGGTAGCCGAAGGTGAACATCTGTTGACGGGTCAGGGTCACGCGAACCGAGCGTTTGAGCGCCAGCGACGCCATCACCGCCAGGGGTAATTGGTACTGCGGGCGCAGGCCGGAACCAAAAGCGCCGCCGACAAACGCGGCGAACACCCGCACCTGGCTTTTATCCAGGCCGAACACTTTCTGCACATAGGCCTGACAGTTCTGCGGGCCCTGGGTTTTGTCATGGATATGCAGCGTGCCGTCCGCCTGGTACAGCACGGTGCTGGCGTGGGGTTCCATGGGGTTGTGATGTTCGATGGGGGTGCTGTAGTGCACGTCCAGGCTGACGGCGGCAGCAGTCCACTCGGCCTGGAAATTCCCGCGCGGCGCGGGCGGTGTCTGTGGCGAGGGATGGGCCTCGGCCTGCTGGGCGACGAGATCGGTCTCGAATTCATCGCGCTCGTACTCGATGCGCACCAGGGAACCGGCATGTCGCGCCAGCTCCAGGTTGTCGGCAATCACCAAGGCCAGGGGCTGGCCGCTGTACAGCACGCGGTCGTTGTACAGCGGGCGAAACGGCGAACCATCGGCGGCATCGGCATCGGCGAACGCGTCGTCATAGCTGGCCAGCCGCGGCCGGTTGCTGTGATCGAGCACCATGACCACACCCGGCAGAGCCAGAGCCTTGGACGCATCAATACGAACCACGCGGCCCTTGGCGATCGTGCTGGACACCACGCTGCCATGCAGCAGGCCCTGCTGCGCAAATTCGCCGGCATAGCGCGCCTGGCCGGTGACTTTAAGCAGACCGTCGACACGGTCCAGGGGTTTTCCGACGGCACTCATGGGCGTTCTCCTGCGACAGCGGCATCGCTCAAGGCGCGGATAATTGCGCGCCGTGCCAGCTTGACCTTGAAAGCGTTGTGTTCCAGCGGCTCGGCGTCCTGCAACATCGCATCGGCGGCGAGGCTAAAGGTTTCGCGGCTGACGGCCTGCCCGATCAATCCCGCTTCCACCGCGCGGTCGCGCCAGGGTTTATGGGCCACGCCGCCCAGGGCCAGGCGCGCGTCGACGATCACATCGCCGTCCAACTCCAGAGCGGCAGCCACCGACACCAACGCGAAGGCGTAGGACGCACGGTCACGGATCTTCAGATAATGGCTGTGCCGCGCTAGGTGGTCGGCAGGCAATTCAATGGCAGTGATCAGTTCATCGTCGGCCAACTGGTTGTCCCGTTGCGGCGCATCGCCGGGCAAACGGTGGAAATCGGCGAACTCGATGACCCGCGCACCGCCGCGCCCTTGCACATGCACCCGCGCCTCCAGCGCCGCCAGGGCCACGCACATGTCGGACGGATGAGTCGCCACGCACTGCGCGCTGGCGCCGAGGATCGCATGGATGCGATTCAACCCGGTGCGCGCCGGGCAACCGCTGCCGGGTTCGCGTTTATTGCAAGGCACGCTGGCGTCGTAGAAGTAATAGCAACGGGTGCGCTGCAACAGGTTGCCGCCGGTGCTGGCCATATTGCGCAGTTGCGGCGAGGCACCGGCGAGGATGGCTTGGGACAGCAACGGATAACGCTGTTCGATCAAGGGGTGCCAGGCCAGATCAGCGTTGCTGACCAGCGCGCCAATGCGCACGCCGCCGTCGGCGGTGGGCTCGACGCCATGCAGCGGCAGGCCGGTGATGTCGATCAGGTGCTCGGGGCGGCTGATGTTTTCTTTCATCAGGTCCAGCAGGTTGGTACCGCCGGCAATAAAACGCGACGCGGCACTGCTCAAGTGCACGGCCTCGTGCACGTCGGACGGTTTGCTGTACTGGAACGGGTTCATTGCTCGCCTCCCGCCGTACGGCAGGCCGGCAGGGCCTCTTCAATCGCATCGCGAATATTGCTGTAGGCGCCGCAGCGGCACAGGTTACCGCTCATCAGTTCCTGGATTTGCGCGCTGTCGTGGGCACGGCCTTCGTTGGCCAGGCCGACGGCGGAGCAGATCTGGCCAGGGGTGCAATAACCGCACTGGAAGGCATCGTGCTTGATGAAGGCTTGTTGCATGGGGTGTAACTGGTCGCCACTGGCCAGCCCTTCGACGGTGGTCAACTCGGCACCGTCGCACATCACCGCCAGGGTCAGGCACGCGTTCACGCGCTTGCCGTCGCGCAATACGGTGCATGCACCGCATTGGCCGTGGTCGCAGCCTTTCTTGCTGCCGACAAGATCCAGTTGTTCGCGCAGCAGGTCCAGCAGCGTGGTCCAGGGCAACACGTCCAGTTGGCGGGCCTGCCCATTGAGGGTCAGGCGTATCGAGTGGCGGGCAAACGGCTGGGCCGCCGCGCCTTGGGGGGTTGCGCTCATAAACACCTCACGGGTTGGTCTGCATCCGCGGCGTTCAGGAAAATCGCCGTCTCAGGGGTACGACTTCCCGGGGTTTTGAGCGTTCAAGATGATTGATCAGCGGATATTGAGCTGGGTCTTCAAGGTGTTTCGCGGGGGGTTGATCGAGGAGTTGCTGTATTCGAACCAGCCTGGGGCCTGCACATCCATTTCGAATACATAGATGTAGCCCATCAGCGTCCCCGCGCCGTTGCACGCCTGGCTGATGCTGCCAACCTGGCACACCGGCGTGCGCTGGCCGTTCAGTACGGCGCCATTGAACAGCCCCACCGGGTTGTTGCCCAGCCCCACTTCCATCACCGACACCTGGGTGGGCCCACGGTGCGTGCACATCTGCGTGGAGGTGATGCGTTCGGGGATGCTTTCCTTGCAGCGCGCCGACTCGACCTGAAACACGCGCACCTCGCTCAAGGCCGGTGCAGTCGCGCCCCACACCGGTGCCGCGCCGAGCCACAGGCTGATAGCGGTGATCGGAGCTAGACTCCACGCGTTGGCTTTTTTCATGCTGTCGATGACCGTGAATTGAACGTCGGCGCAGTATGCCTCAAGCCCATGCGCCACACAGCCTCGGCTGCTGGTATGATGCGCCGCTTTTTCCGATCCTCTCTGAAACCACAGGCGCTTGGCGCAGTTTGTGCTTTGACTTAGAGGTCAACAAATCACGACGCAAAATAGCGTCACAGGGAGCCGGCATGCTGGAAAAGCTGTTTCAACTCAAAGCACACAACACCAACGTGCGCACCGAGATTCTCGCGGGCATCACGACATTCCTGGCCATGGCCTACATCCTGTTCGTGAACCCGAGCATCCTCGGCGAAACCGGCATGGACAAAGGCGCAGTGTTCGTCGCGACCTGCCTGGCGGCCGCCATCGGTTCGACCGTGATGGGCCTGATCGCCAACTACCCGATCGCGCTGGCACCGGGCATGGGCCTCAATGCCTTCTTTACCTACACCGTGGTGCTGCACATGGGCCATACCTGGCAAGTGGCACTGGGGGCGGTGTTCATTTCGGCGGTGCTGTTCTTTCTGCTGTCGATCTTTCGCATCCGTGAGTGGATCATCAACAGCATCCCTTTGCCGTTGCGTTCGGCGATTGCTGCCGGCATCGGCCTGTTCCTGGCGCTGATCGCCCTGCACAACGCCGGTATCGTAGTCAGCAACCCGGCCACCATGGTTGGCCTGGGCGACTTGAAACAACCGGCGCCGATCCTCGCCACCCTGGGCTTTGCGCTGATCGTCGCGCTGGAAGCCCTGGCCGTGCGCGGTGCGGTGCTGATCGGCATCCTGGCGGTGACCATCGTGTCGATTGTGATGGGCTTCACCCCATTCGGCGGCGTGACCTCGATGCCACCGTCCCTGGCGCCGACCTTCCTGCAGTTGGACATCAAAGGCGCGCTGGATATCGGCCTGGTCAGCGTGATCTTCGCCTTCCTGTTCGTCGACCTGTTCGACAACTCCGGCACCCTGATCGGCGTAGCCAAGCGCGCCGGCCTGATGGGCAAGGACGGCCACATGCCAAAAATGGGCCGTGCACTGATCGCCGACAGCACCGCAGCCATGGCCGGTTCGCTGCTGGGCACCTCGACCACCACCAGCTACATCGAATCCGCCGCAGGCGTGAGCGCCGGTGGCCGTACCGGTTTGACTGCCATCGTAGTGGCGATCCTATTCCTGCTCGCACTGTTCTTCTCGCCGTTGGCCGCCAGCGTTCCGGCTTTCGCCACCGCGCCGGCGCTGCTGTTCGTCGCCGTACTGATGACCTCCGGCCTGGCTGAAATCGACTGGGACGACATCACTGTGGCAGCGCCGGTGGTGATCACCGCCCTGGCGATGCCCTTTACTTACTCCATCGCCAACGGCATCGCCTTCGGTTTCATCGCTTGGACCGCCATCAAGCTGCTTTCGGGCCGCTACCGTGAGCTGAACCCGGCGCTGGTGATTCTGTCGATTCTGTTCGTGATCAAGCTGGGCTGGTTCAACGCATGACTTTTGACGCCGCACGCTACACCGCTCAACTGCAAGACAAGGTCACGCGCCTGCGTGACCTGCTCGCTCCGTTCGATGCGCCCGAGCCGCAGGTGTTCGACTCGCCGCTGCAGCACTTCCGCCTGCGCGCGGAATTCCGCCTGTGGCGCGAGGGCGGTGAGCGCCACTACGCGATGTTTTCCCAGGACGACAAGCGCACGCCGATCCTGATCGAAGACTTCCCTATCGCCAGCGCTCGCATCAACCAACTGATGCCCCAACTCAAGGCCGCCTGGCAAGCCAGCGCCGCCCTGAGCCACAAGCTGTTCCAGGTAGAGTTCCTCACCACCCTGGCCGGCGATGCAATGATCACCCTGTGCTATCACCGCCCGCTGGACGAGCACTGGCACGCGGCGGCCAACCAGCTCGCCGCTGACCTGAACGTGAGCATCATCGGCCGCTCCAAGGGCAAACGCGATGTGATCGGCCACGATTACGTGGTGGAGAAACTCGAAGTCGGCGGTCGCACCTTCAGCTATCGCCAACCCGAAGGCGCGTTCACCCAGCCCAACGGCACGGTGAACCAGAAGATGCTCAACTGGGCCTACGAGGCTTTGGGCGATCGCCCGGACGATCTGCTGGAGCTGTATTGCGGCAACGGCAATTTCACCCTGCCCCTGGCCACCCGCGTGCGCAAAGTGCTGGCCACCGAGATCAGCAAGACTTCGGTAAACGCGGCACTGAGCAATCTCGATGAAAACGCGGTGGATAACGTCACCCTGGTGCGCCTGTCCGCCGAAGAACTCACCGAAGCCCTCAACGAAGTGCGCCCGTTCCGCCGTCTGCACGGTATCGATCTGAAAAGCTACGAGTTCGGCAGCGTGTTTGTGGACCCGCCGCGTGCCGGCATGGACCCGGACACCTGCGAATTGACCCGGCGTTTCGACAACATCCTGTACATCTCTTGCAACCCGGAGACTCTGGCGGCCAACATCGCCCAACTGCATGACACCCACCGCATTACCCGGTGTGCGATGTTTGATCAGTTTCCGTGGACGCACCATATGGAATCGGGTGTGTTGCTGACCCGACGCTAAACGTTCCATTGCTCCATGCGCGGCCGCCCGAGCCATTGGCTAAGCGGCCGCGCAGCGTGCTATAGCTGCCCTTCCTTGATTAACGGTTCGATAATCGAACACATGCCGCGCTGGCAATTGACCAAATTAACCATCCGGTACATTTTATCTCCACAACCAACAAGAACTGTGGAGATACCCCCTCATGCCGCCCATCGTGCTGGTGCTCAATGGCCCCAATCTCAACCTGCTCGGCACCCGCGAACCCGCCACCTACGGGCATGAAACCCTAGCCGACGTGGCGGCCCTCTGCGGCCGCAGCGCCGAGCAACTGGGGCTTAAAATCGAATTCCGCCAAACCAACCACGAAGGCGAGCTGCTCGACTGGATCCACGGCGCCCGCGCGCGCTGCGCCGGTATCGTGATCAACCCTGCCGCCTGGACCCACACGTCGGTGGCAATCCGCGATGCGCTGGTAGCCAGCGAAGTGCCGGTGATCGAAGTGCATTTATCCAATGTGCATACCCGTGAGGCGTTTCGGCATCATTCATTTGTGTCGCCCATCGCCAAAGCGGTATTGGCCGGTTTTGGAAGCCACGGCTACCACCTGGCCCTGGAACATTTCAGCCATCTGTTCAAAGGACGTGCCTGATGAAACCGCGCATTCTTGCCGGGCTGATTGGCGCCGGCATCCAGGCCTCCCGCACACCCGCTTTGCACGAACAGGAAGGCGATGCCCAGGGCCTACGCTACCTGTACCAATTGATCGACCTTGATCCCTTGGGCCTGGATATCAAGGCCCTGCCCGACCTCCTACGCGCCGCCGAGCTGATGCACTTTACCGGGCTGAACATTACCTACCCGTGCAAGCAGGCGATTCTGCCGCTGCTGGATGAATTGTCCGACGAAGCCCGAGGCATCGGCGCGGTGAATACCGTGGTGTTCAAGGACGGCAAACGCATTGGCCACAACACCGATTGCCTGGGGTTTGCCGAAGGTTTCCGGCGCAACCTCAATGACGTGCCGCGCCAGCGTGTGGTGCAGATGGGCGCCGGCGGTGCAGGCGCGGCAGTGGCGCATGCACTGCTGGCTGAAGGGGTGGAGCAGTTGAGTGTTTTCGATGTGGACGCCATCCGCGCCCGCGACCTTGTGGATAACCTCGCCCAGCGTTTCGGCAGCGGCCGCGCTCAAGTCGGCGGCGGCCTGGAGAACGCCATGGCCGAAGCCGATGGCCTGGTCAATACCACGCCGATGGGCATGGCCAAACTCCCCGGTACACCAGTGCCGGCGGCGCTGTTGCGCGCTCAGCTGTGGGTAGCGGAAATCGTCTACTTCCCGCTGGAAACCCAACTGCTACGGGATGCTCGCGCCCTGGGTTGCCGCACGCTGGACGGCGGCAATATGGCAGTGTTCCAGGCGGTGAAAGCATTTGAATTGTTCAGCGGTAAAGTGCCGGATGCGCAACGCATGCTGACGCACTTCAAAAGCATGAATACCTGACTGACGAAACCAGATCACCATGTGGGAGGGGGCTTGCCCCCGATAGCAGTGGTTCAGTCAGCCCAACTGTCACTGACGCATCGCTATCGGGGGCAAGCCCCCTCTCACTTGGTATGCATTCCAACCTGAGGCCTCAGGCTTGCAGGTAGCGCATCACTGAGTCGCAGAGCATATCGCGGTGGCGCTGTTTAACCGCCTCATCCGACAGTTCGATCTGAAAGATCTCACTGAACGTATGGCGGTTGGACACCCGGTAAAAACTGAACGAGTTGATCAGCAGGTGCACATCCAACGGCTCCAGGCCTTCGCGGAACAGGCCCATTTCGGCGCCTCGGCGCAAGGTGGCGCCCAGGGCTTCGAGGATGTTGCTGTTCATGGCCTTGATCGAGTCCGAACGCTTCACATATTCAGCGTTGTGGATATTTTCGATGCTGACGATGCGCACAAAATCCACGTTCTGATCGTGGTGATCAAAGGTGAATTCCACCAGCCGACGGATCGCTTCACGGGGCTCCAGCGCCGTGAGGTTCATGCGGGTTTCGGTATTGCGGATATCGCCGTAGAGCTTTTCCAGTACCTCGACGTACAGCTGCTCCTTGCTGCCGAAGTAGTAATAGATCATGCGCTTGGAGGTGTGGATGCGTTCGGCGATGGCGTCTACGCGCGCGCCGGCCAAGCCCTGCTGAACAAACTCGACAATGGCTTCTTGCAGTATGTTTTCGCGGGTCTTTTCTGGATTGTTCTTACGACTCTTGCGCGGTGCGTCTGACACTGCGGGGAGTTCGGGACTCGACGTCATGGTGCTCACGGCCATTGTTGTTAGGCAGGCCGCGATTATGGGCCGGGGCGCTCCCCGAAGGAAGCACCCGGCCAGGGTTCACAGCCGCGCCTGGCGCACCGCGCCACTGCGCGACTTGGCCATCGCCGCCAGGCGTACCGCCACATTGGCCGCGCCGTAACCGGCGTAGCCGTTTTTGCGCTGGATGATCTCGAAGAAAAACCGTCCTTCGAAGGGCTCGGTGTAGACGTGAAACAACTCACCGCCCTGAGCGTCGCGGTCGTACAACACGTTGTAGTACGCCAGCTCGCTGAGGAACTCGTCATCGAAATCAAAGCGCGCCGCCAGGTCGTCGTAATAATTGAGCGGGATATCCAGCAATGGCACGCCGGCCTCTTTGGCTCTGCGCACCTCGGCGAAAATATCCGCACAGTCGAAGGCAATGTGATGCACCCCCGAGCCCCGATAGCTCGATAGCGCGTGGGAGATGGCAGTGTTGCGGTTTTCGGAGATATTCAGCGGCAAGCGAATCGAACTGCAGCGGCTACGCAATGCGCGGCTTTTCACCAGGCCGTAGGGGTCGGGTAGCACCACTTCATCGTCGGCTTCAAAATCCAGCAGGCTCTTGTAGAACAGCACCCAACTGTCGAGGCTGTCGGCAGGCAGCGCCATGGCCATATGGTCGATGCGCAGCAGGCCGCCGCCGCAAGCCGTGGTCGGTTGCAGGTTGAAGTCGGTGTCGTAGAGCCCGCCTTCGCTGGGGTCCACCAGGTAAATCAGACTGCCGTCCGGCGCACGCACCGCCGCCAGCTCCAGCTCGTTCGGCCCGACCAGGCCGCGATAAGGCTGGCCTTTATAAGCCACCGCGCGTTCCAGTGCCTTGGCGCTGTCCTTTACCCGCAGCGCCGTGGCGCACAGCGACGGCCCATGGGCTTCGAAAAAATTGTGGGCGAAGGAATACGGCTCGCAATTGAGGATCAGGTTGATATCGCCCTGGCGCAGCAGGCTGACGGCCTTGGAACGATGCTGCCCAGCCTTGACGAAGCCCAGACGCTCCAACCAGTGGGAGAGCTTGGCGCCGAGGCTTTCATCCACGGCAAATTCGAGGAACTCGATGCCGTCGTACTCACTGGCGGGCGGCGTTTCGAACAGGATATCCAGCGGTGCGGCCGGCTGTTCCTCGGCCAGGCGCTGACGGGTTTTCTCCTCCAGGTACAACAACGAGCGCAGCCCGTCGGCGGCATTGGCACGGGTCGGCGCGGCACGGAAACCATCGTTGAAGATTTCCAGGGACAGCGGCCCGGTGTACCCACTTTTGATAATCGGCGCCAGAAACCCGGCCAGGTCGAACTCGCCCTGCCCCGGGAAGCAACGGAAATGGCGGCTCCACTCCAACACATCCATGGCCAGGATCGGCGCATCGGCCATTTGCACGAAGAAGATCTTGTCGCCAGGGATCTGCGCGATGGCGCTCGGGTCGCCCTTGAGTGACAACGTGTGGAAACTGTCGAGCAACACGCCCAGGCTCGGATGATCCACCTGACGCACCAGGTTCCATACCTGCTGCCAGGTGCTCACATGCTTGCCCCAGGCCAGGGCTTCATAGCCGATGCGCAAGCCTCGTCTGCCGGCGTGTTCGGCCAGCAGGCTCAAGTCATCCCGCAGAATGGATTCGTCGCCCACGCAATCGGCCGAGGCATTGCTGCACACCAGCACCAGGTCGGTGCCCAGCTCCTGCATCAGATCGAACTTGCGCTCGGCCCGCTCCAGATTGCGCGCCAGGCGGTCGCGGCGGCAGCCTTCAAAGTCGCGAAACGGCTGGAACAAGGTGATAGCGATGCCCAGGTCGGCGCACATCTGCCGCACTTCCCGCGGGCTGCCGTCGTAATACAACAGGTCATTCTCGAAGATTTCCACCCCATCGAACCCGGCGGCGGCAATGGCTTCGAGCTTTTCCGGCAGGGTGCCGCTCAAGGAAACGGTGGCGATGGAACGTTGCATGGAAAACTCCCGGCAATGGTTGTTTATGGCAAATTATTCGCCCCCAGCCTAACGGCAGCAATTAAAATGTACGAACCGGTTAGTTTTTCGGGCGATTATCGAACACTATGCCCTTCTGGCGAATTGACGATTTTTTAACCGCTGCGCACCATCGATCAGGCAACAAACGTTCACAAAAGACCCAGATCACACCATAAAAATTTCAAAAAACGGGTACGACCTCATGCCTCTGCAAAACTCCGTCCTGGCCGAGCGCCCAGGCATGCCGCATGCCGGCATCGGCAGCAAGATCCGCGGCGCCCTGGCCGTGGGTAAAACCCGCTGGGGCATGCTGGCCCTGGTGTTCTTCGCCACCACGCTGAACTACATCGACCGCGCCGCCCTGGGCGTGATGCAGCCGATCCTAGCCAAGGAAATGAGCTGGACGGCGATGGACTACGCCAACATCAACTTCTGGTTCCAAGTCGGCTACGCCATCGGGTTTGTGCTGCAGGGTCGCTTGATCGACCGAGTTGGCGTCAAGCGCGTGTTCTTCTTCGCAGTATTGCTGTGGAGCCTGGCCACCGGCGCCCACGGCCTGGCCACCTCCGCCGTAGGCTTTATGGTCTGCCGCTTTATCCTCGGCCTGACCGAAGCCGCCAACTATCCTGCCTGCGTCAAGACCACCCGTCTGTGGTTCCCCGCTGGCGAGCGGGCCGTGGCGACCGGCATCTTCAACGCCGGCACCAACGTCGGCGCGATGATGACGCCGATGTTGCTGCCGCTGATCTTGCACGTATGGGGCTGGCAGGCGGCGTTCCTGTGCATGTCGGCACTGGGCGGCATCTGGCTGGTGTGCTGGGGCCTGAAGTACTACAACCCAGAAGATCATCCGACGGTTAAACAATCCGAATTGGACTACGTGCAACAAGAAGCCGAACCGGAACAACCGCGCGTGCCCTTCAGCCGTATCCTGCGCATGCGTGGCACCTGGGCCTTTGCCCTGGCCTATTCGCTGACCGCGCCGGTGTTCTGGTTCTACCTGTACTGGCTGCCACCGTTTTTGAACCAGCAATACAACCTGGGCATCAACGTGACGCAGATGGGCATCCCGCTGATCATCATTTATCTGACAGCCGACTTCGGCAGTGTGGGCGGGGGGATTCTCTCCTCGTTCTTGATCGGCCGGGGGATGAACTCGATCAAGGCACGGTTGCTGTCGATGCTGCTGTTTGCCTGCTGCATCGTCGGCGTGATCATGGCGGCCGGCTCCAGCCAGCTGTGGGTGGCGGTGTTTGCCATCTCCCTGGCCATCGGTGCGCACCAGGCCTGGACCGCGAATATCTGGAGCCTGGTGATGGACTACACGCCCAAGCACATGATGAGCACGGTGTTCGGCTTTGGCGGCATGTGCGCGGCCATCGGCGGCATGTTCATGACCCAGATCGTCGGCCATATCCTGACCGTGACTAACAACAACTACACCGTGTTGTTCACCCTGATCCCGGCGATGTACTTCATCGCGCTGACCTGGATGTACTTCATGGCGCCGCGCAAGATTCCCAAAGTCGACGTTTGACTCACCGCCGCCGCTGCTGCCAGGCAGCGGCCAACCCGCTCATGCAGATCACCCCGATGCCGACCACCGTGGTCATATCGGGGGTATGGGCAAACACCAGCCAGCCCAGTAAACCCGCGAAGACGATCTGGCAATAGCCGAACGGCGCCAGCAAGGCCGGCGCCGCAAAGCGGAACGCCTGGGTCAGCATCAAGTGCGCAGTCATGCCACAGGTGCCCAAGGCCAGCATCATCACGCCGTGCCACAGGGTCGGCACCTGCCAGAAGAACGGCACCAGCGCACTCATCACCAAGGTATTGCACAGCCCGGCGAAAAAGTTGCTGGTGGTGGGGGTGTCGTATTGGCTGAGGATGCGCGTTAGCAACTGGTAAAAGCAGAAGAACATCGCCGAACCCAACGGCAGCAGCACCGCCGGCGTGAACAGTTCGCCACCGGGGTGGATGATCACCAACACGCCGATAAACCCGCAGATCACCGCCAGCCATTGGCCGCGTGTCACATGCTCACCCAGCAGCGGCACGGAGAGCGCCGTCACCAGAATCGGTGCGAGGAAGTTCACCGCAGTGGCTTCGGCCAGCGGGATGTAATGCAGCGCAGTGGTAAAGAACAGGCTGGTACCCAACAGACACAACGCGCGTACCACCTGCATCCCCGGCCGTTTGCTGCGCAGCACGCGCAACCCCGATTGCGGCAGGAAGATCCCGGCCATCAGCACCGTGTGCACCACATAGCGTGCCCACACCACCATCACAATCGGGTAGAACCCGGCGAGGTATTTGGACAGCGCGTCATGGCTGGAAAACAGAAAGGTCGCCACCACAATCAGCAGGATGCCTTTGAAAGGATGGTTGACGCCGGACAGCGGGGTACTGACAGTCATGGAATTCTCTTGCGTGGCGGGCTTAACGCTGAGCACTGAACGAGGCCGCGCTCAACCCGGTAATCTAGCAGGCGGGCCGCAGCCTGCCCCGAGAGCATAACCAAACACCGGGCGAACAGCGCACTAAATCATGGGAATCGAGTCCAAGCCTGCACGTCGCCTTCCCGTTGCACATTTTTTAATCAAGGCTCTGCCGCTATGAAAAAAACTCTCTTTGTTCTCTCCGCCCTCGCCTTGCTCGCCGCCTGTAACCAGGAGGCCAAGCAAGCGCCGAAACCCGCGCCCGCGTCGGTGCAAGCGACCCTGGTTCCGCCAACCCCACCGACCGATCAATGGGTGGGCAAATGGGTCGGCGTCGAAGGCCTGCACCTGACCATCGCCAAGGACGACAGCATCGGCCGCGGTCATTACATCCTCACCATGCAATACGGCCTCGACGCCGATGACAGCGGCACCTTCAAGGGTGAAGCGGCCGAAGACGGGATCGCCTTCAACCGTCCGGACGGCCCGCAACTGCTGCGCGCCGGTGATGGCGCGGCGACCGGCCTCAAATGGCTGGCGGACAAGAAAGACTGCCTGGTTGTGGTGACCGGCGAAGGGTATTGCCGCGATTAACGGCCATACTCATCTCAATATTTTGTAGGACCGTTCATCAAGAGGATTGCCCCATGCTATGGAAAAAAGGCCGACGCAGCGACAACGTGGTGGATGCCCGCAATGACAGTGGCGGTGGCGGCGGGATGCGCTTCGGTGGCGGTAAGGGCCTGAGCCTCACGGCCATTGTGCTGATTGTCGGTATCGGCTGGTTGACCGGCCAGGACCCGATGCAGATCCTCGGCCAGTTGACCGGTCAGATGGAGCAGGCGCCGTCGGTCAGCACCCAGACGCGCCAGGCGCCACCGGCCAACGATGAGCAGGCCGATTTCGTCCGCGCAGTGCTGGGCGACACCGAGGACACCTGGGGCCAGGTGTTCAAGGAGAACGGCAAAACCTACCAGAACCCCAAGCTGATTCTGTTCCGTGGCCGGGTCAATTCCGCCTGCGGTGGCGCCACTTCGGCGAGCGGTCCGTTTTATTGCCCGGCTGACCAGCAGGTGTACCTGGACCTGGACTTCTTCCGAGAAATGTCCCAACGCTTCCAGGCCGCTGGCGACTTCGCTCAGGCTTACGTGATCGCCCATGAAGTCGGGCACCACGTGCAGACCTTGCTCGGCATCTCGGCGAAGATCCAGGCCGCGCGCCAGCAAGGCCTGCAAATGCAGGGCGACGGAGGGCTGTTGGTGCGTCAGGAACTGCAAGCCGACTGCTTTGCCGGCGTGTGGGCCAACCGCGCACAAAAACGCCTGAACTGGCTGGAACCGGGGGACATCGAAGAAGCCCTGAACGCAGCCAACGCCATCGGCGATGACCGTTTGCAGCAGCAAGGCCAGGGTCGCGTGGTGCCGGATTCGTTCACCCATGGCACCTCCGCGCAGCGGGTGCGCTGGTTCAAGGCCGGCTTCGCCCAAGGCCAGATCAGCCAGTGCGACACCTTGAACGCCAAGAGCCTGTAAATGCATAAACGCTCGGGATTGCTGCTGGGTATGTACCTGGCCTGCTCTACCGCCGGGGCCGTCGAGCATGGGGTCAAGGTAGTCAGCCCTGAGCGTTTCCAGCTGGAGGCCGGCGCCTTAAGCCTGGGTGTAAGCCAGGACTGGGGCCAGCCGCTGCCCCATGTCACCCGCGTGCTGATCGTCGTGCACGGTCGCCTGCGCAATGCGCAGACCTACCTGCACAGTGCCGAAGCCGCCGCCGAACAGGCGGGCCAGGCCGATACGACGCTGGTAATCGCCCCGCAGTTTCTCAACGAGGCCGATGCGCAGCGCAATCACTTGGACAACAGGGTGCTGCGCTGGAAAGGCAATGAGTGGATGGCCGGCGAACCGTCCACGGGCGCAGATCGCGTCAGTTCCTACGGCGCGCTGGACCAACTGATCGAGCATCTGGGGGATCGCCGGTTGTTTCCGGCACTCAAGGAAATCGTGGTCGCCGGTCATTCCGGCGGCGGCCAAGTGGTGCAGCGCTTTGCCCTTCTCGGTCATGACCATCCGGCCTTGCATCACGAAGGCATCCGCCTGCGTTATGTGGTGGCCAATCCATCGTCCTACGCCTACTTCAGCCCGCAACGGCCCGTGCCGTTCGACGCGGCGACCTGCCCCGGTTTCGACGACTGGAAATACGGCCTGCAAAAACTGCCGACCTACGCCAACGGCCAAAACGCCGCGCAACTTGAGCAAACCTATGTGTCACGCACCATCACGTATCTGCTCGGCCAACAAGACACCAACCCCAACCACCCCGCGCTGGATAAAGGCTGCGAGGCCGAGGCCCAGGGCGCCTATCGGCTGATTCGCGGGCACAACTATTTTGACTACCTCCAGCAACGCCATCCGCAGCTGCGCCAAGAACTGGTGGAAGTGCCAGGGGTGGGGCATAACGGCGATGGTATGCTCAGATCACCCGAAGGCCAGAAAGTACTGTTTCCCCAGCTTTAACTGAACAAACCGGCCCAACCTGTGGGAAGGAACTAGCACCCGATAGCCGTAGGTACCCACACAACCCTCAAAGGCTGAAATAACTCTGTGGTGAACTCGGCTGTTTGTAGTGAGCTGGGCTTGTTGTGGTGAGCTGGGCTTAATGTGGTGACCTGAGCTTATTGTGGTGACCTGGCCTTGCTTTGGTGACCGGGCTTGTTGTGGTGAGCGGGCTTGCCCCGCGCTGGGTTGCGAAGCAGCCCCATTCCAG